>JAIRQU010000156.1 GCA_031256305.1 Burkholderiaceae bacterium | reverse complement strand
CAGCTTCTCGCGGTCATAGTCGCTGGTGGCCTCGTCGATCTGCACGCGGCTTTGCTTGACGCGCGCCTCGATGTCGGCGGTCTTGCCCGCGCCGTCGATGAGGGTGGTGTTTTCCTTGCCCACTTCGATGCGCTTGGCCCGGCCCAGGTCGGTCAGTTGCACCTTCTCCAGCGACAGGCCCACTTCCTCGGCAATGACCTTGCCGCCGGTGAGGATGGCAATGTCTTCGAGCATGGCCTTGCGGCGGTCGCCAAAGCCCGGCGCCTTGACGGCCACGACCTTGAGGATGCCGCGAATGGTGTTGACAACCAGCGTCGCCAGGGCTTCGCCCTCGACTTCCTCGGCCACGATCAGCAGCGGCTTGCCCGCCTTGGCCACGGCTTCCAGCGTGGGCAGCAGGTCGCGGATGTTGCTGATCTTCTTGTCGTAGAGCAGCACGTAGGGGTCGTCGAGCAGGGCAACCTGCTTGTCGGGGTTGTTGATGAAGTAGGGTGAGAGGTAGCCGCGGTCGAACTGCATGCCTTCGACCACGTCCAGCTCGTTGCTTAGGCTCTTGCCGTCCTCGACGGTGATGACGCCTTCCTTGCCTACCTTGTCCATCGCGTCGGCGATGATCTTGCCGATGGACTCGTCGCTGTTGGCCGAAATGGAGCCGACCTGGGCGATTTCCTTGCTGGTGGTGGTGGCCTTGCTGGCCTTCTTGAGCTGCTCCACGAGCGCCGCCACGGCCTTGTCGATGCCGCGCTTGAGGTCCATCGGGTTCAGGCCCGCGGCCACGTACTTGGAGCCTTCGCGCACGATGGCCTGCGCCAGCACGGTGGCCGTGGTGGTGCCATCGCCGGCGGTGTCGCTGGTCTTGGACGCGACTTCCTTGACCAGTTGCGCGCCCATGTTCTGAAGCTTGTCCTTAAGCTCGACTTCCTTGGCCACGGACACGCCGTCCTTGGTCACGGTGGGCGCGCCGAACGAGCGCTCCAGCACCACGTTGCGGCCCTTGGGGCCGAGCGTGACCTTGACCGCGTTGGCCAGAATGTTGACGCCTTCGACCATGCGGGCGCGGGCGTCGGAACCGAATACAACTTCTTTAGCTGCCATTTGATATTTCTCCGGGAATGGGGTGGGTGGAAATGGGGAACGCGCGGCTTACTTCTCGACGACCGCGAACAGATCGTCTTCCTTCATCACCAGCAGTTCGTCGCCATCGACCTTGACGGTCTGGCCGCTGTATTTGCCAAACAGCACGCGGTCGCCAACCTTGACGTTCATGGCGATCAGCTCGCCCTGGTCATTTTTCTTGCCGGGGCCGACGGCCATCACTTCACCCTGATCGGGCTTTTCGGCGGCGTTGTCGGGGATGACGATACCCGAAGCCGTCTTGGTTTCGTTTTCCAGACGCTTGACGATCACGCGATCAGCGAGGGGGCGCAGTTTCATGCGATGCTCCTTAAATACAAGATTCAACAATAAATTTTTGAATGCCACCATCACTTCCAGAGGCGGAAGCGGTGAAGGCTTGTTCAACCCGATGGCGGTCCGGCCACATTTGGCACTCGCCGCCAACGAGTGCTAATCATAAGGGCGGCTTGACCGGCTTCAAGGGCAAAACAAGAATTTTTTGCATGGCCCGCCCCTCGCTCGCGCTGCGGATGCGGCTCAGGCGTCCGCGAGCACGGCCTGGCCCCGCAGCGAATGGGGCAGCGCGGCGGTGATGCGCACGTCCAGCATCTGCCCGGTCAGGCGCGCGGCGTTGGGGCCACCCGCAAAATTGACGATGCGGTTGCATTCGGTGCGGCCCATCAGCTCCCGCGGGTCGCGCCGCGACGGCCCTTCGACCAGGATGCGCTGCACGGCGCCGACCCGGCTTTGTCCGATGGCGCGCACGTTTTGCTCCAGCGCCGCCTGGAGCGTTTGCAGGCGCGCCAGCTTGACCGCGTGCGGCGTGCCGTCATCCAGCCCCGCCGCGGGCGTGCCGGGGCGCGGGCTGTAGATGAAGCTGAACGAGGCGTCGTAGCCCACCTCCTCGACCAGCTTCATCAGGCGGGCGAAGTCGTCCTCGGTTTCGCCCGGAAAGCCGACGATGAAGTCGCTCGACAGGCTGATGCCGGGGCGCGCGGCGCGCAGCTTGCGTACGATGGCCTTGTATTCGAGCGCCGTGTAGCCACGCTTCATCGCCGCCAGAATGTGGTCGCTGCCGTGCTGTACCGGCAGGTGCAAATGGCCCGCCAGCTTGGGCACGCGGGCATAGACTTCAATCAGGCGCGTGGTAAATTCGTTGGGGTGGCTGGTGGTGTAGCGGATGCGCTCAATGCCGGGGATTTCGGCCACGTACTCAATCAGCAGCGCCAGGTCGGCCATGTCCGCCGTATCTCCCATCCGCCCCCGGTAGGCGTTGACGTTCTGGCCCAGCAGCGTGACTTCTTTCACGCCCTGCGCGGCCAGGCCGGCCACTTCGGTCAACACATCCTCGAACGGGCGGCTGACCTCCTCGCCGCGCGTGTAGGGTACCACGCAGTAGCTACAGTATTTGGAGCACCCTTCCATGATGGAGACGAAGGCGCACGGCCCGTCCATCCGCGCGGGCGGCAGGCGGTCGAACTTTTCGATTTCCGGGAAACTGATGTCCACCTGCGGCTGGCCCTGCCGTTGGCGCGCGGCCAGCATTTCGGGTAGGCGATGCAGCGTCTGCGGGCCGAACACCAGATCGACGTAGGGTGCGCGGCGCACGATTTCCGCGCCTTCCTGGCTGGCTACGCACCCGCCCACGCCGATCAACGCGCCCTTGCGCTTGAGATGCCTGACGCGGCCCAGGTCGGAAAACACCTTTTCCTGCGCCTTTTCGCGCACCGAGCAGGTGTTAAATAGGATCAGGTCGGCCTGTTCAGGGTCGCCGGTGGGCGCGTAGCCGCTGGCGGCCAGCACGTCGGCCATTTTGGCCGAGTCGTACTCGTTCATCTGGCAGCCGAAGGTTTTGATAAAGACTTTACGGGACATGGGTGGAAAAGACGCGCTTTCCGCCGGTGGGCGGAAAATGCCAGGAAACACGCAGCGTCCACGCCGCACGGCGCGCGCTCAGTTCAATGACTGGGGCGGCGCAATGTTTTGTGACTGCCGTGTCCGGTTCAACTCCGCCTGGGTTGGCGGGAGCTTTTCCTTGATTTCATCGGGCGTGAGGATCCAGATTTCGCGGAGCGTTCCCGTGCCATCGCGCACGTAGTTGACGGTGTATTTCTGGCCCTTCAACGTGCTGGCGAACACCAGCCGGTTGCTTTGGGCATCATGGATGCGGGTGCCGGGGCTGATCTGCGCGGTTTTGCCGTCCAGCTTGACTTGCGGCGGGTTGGTGAAGACGATCCGCCCGCGTTGGGTGTCCATCGGGAACACGCGCAATCCGGCATGAACCGGAACCGCCAGCGCAATCAGTGCGGCCAGCGCCGCAATGCCCGCTACGGCCAGCCGCCGCCGCGCTGGAGAATATGCGGAACCATGCGCAATACCGGCGAAAAACGAGGGGAAAAAAGAGGAATTGGGCCGGACGCAGCGGTTCATGGTATCTGTCCAGAGGCTGGGTGGGTTGATGAAGTCAAGCTGCAAATTTTAACGGCTGCCTTGGCCGCCAATGCAATTTGGCCGGTCGCTAGAATTTCAAATTTTTGAGCCTGCGCAGGCAGCGGTCAAAGTAAAAGGTAGCGAATATTCTCTTTATATGAAACACGACCCCCTTTCCGCGAACGGTTCATCGTTCCCGGCGGCTGCCGCGCTGACCGATCAGCCCATCAGCCGTGACGTGCTGACCGAGAAGTACCTCAAGGAAGGCGAAACTTCGCGTGAACATTTGTTCGCGCGGGTCGCGCGGGCGCTGGCGTCGGCGGAAAAACCGGAGCTGCGCGCGCCGTGGGAGGCCAAATTCCTGGCCAATCTGCGCGCCGGGGCGATTGGCGCGGGCCGCATCATGAGCGCCGCCGGCACCGCGATTCAGGCCACGCTGATTAACTGCTTCGTGCAGCCGGTGGGCGACGCCATTCAGGGGATGGATGCCGACGGCTATCCGGGTATCTACGAGGCGCTGCGCGAGGCCGCCGAGACCATGCGGCGCGGCGGCGGCGTGGGCTACGACTTTTCGCGCATCCGTCCGCGCGGCGCGGATGTCAAGGGCACGCACTCCATCGCCAGCGGTCCGTGCAGCTACATCAATGTGTTCGACCAAAGCTGCGCCACGGTGGAAAGCGCCGGCGCGCGGCGCGGCGCGCAAATGGGCGTGCTGCGCATCGACCATCCCGACGTGCTGGACTTCATCACCGCCAAGCGCGCGCCGGGGCGCTGGAACAACTTCAACGTCTCCGTGGGCGTTTCGGACGCCTTCATGCAGGCCGTGGCCGACGGCGCGGACTGGGAACTGGCGCACAAAGCCACGCCCGGCCCCAAGATCATCGAAGAAGGCGGCTACCAGCGCGCCGACGGGCTGTGGGTCTATCGCAAGCTGCCCGCGCGCGAGCTGTGGGACACCATCATGCGCTCGGCCTATGACTTTGCCGAGCCGGGCATTTTGTTTCTCGACCAGATGGCGCGCGACAACAACCTCAACTATTGCGAGCGCATAGAGGCTACCAACCCTTGCGGCGAACAGCCGTTGCCGCCCTACGGCTGCTGCGACCTGGGGCCGATCATCCTGACGCGCTTTGTGCGCCACCCGTTCGGCGCGGGGGGCGAGGCGGCCTTCGACTTTGCCGCGTTCGAGCAGGCCGTCGCCACGCAGGTGCGGGCGCTGGATAACGTGCTGGACATCACCTACTGGCCGCTGCCCCAGCAGCGCGAGCAAGCCGCCGCCAAGCGCCGCATCGGCGTGGGCTTTACCGGCCTGGGCGACACGCTGACCCTGCTGCGCCTGCGCTACGACCGCCCCGAAGGGCGCGAACAGGCCGCGCGCATCGCCCGCGTGATGCGCGACGCAGCCTACCGCGCGTCCATCGCGCTGGGGCGCGAGAAAGGCGTTTTTCCCCAATTCGACGCCGCGGGCTATCTGGCGCCGGGCACTTTTGCCAGCCGGCTGCCCGATGACATCCAGGCCGACATCCGCGCGCACGGCATCCGCAACAGCCATTTGTTGTCCATCGCGCCCACCGGCACGGTCAGCCTGGCCTTTGCCGACAACGCCAGCAACGGCATCGAACCGGCCTTTAGCTGGACGTACAAGCGCAACAAGCGCGAGGCCGACGGCACGCGCAGCGAATACGTGGTGGAAGACCACGCCTGGCGCTTGTACCGCGCGCTGCACCCCGGTCAAGTGGAAAGCGAGGCCGATCTGCCCGACTACTTCGTCAGCGCCCTGAGCATGAGCGCGGCCAACCACGTGGCCATGATGCAGGCCGTGCAGCCGTTTATCGACACGTCGATCTCCAAGACGGTCAACGTTCCAGAGGATTGCCCTTACGACGACTTCAAGGACCTGTACCGGCAAGCCTGGCAGGCCGGCCTGAAAGGGCTGGCCACCTACCGGCCCAACACCATCGTGGGCGCGGTGCTGGAAGCCGCGCCCGCCAAGTCCGAGGGCGCGGTGAGCAAATCTGCGGAGGACAAGACACATGCCTACGACCCCATGCGCAGCGTTATTGAGCGCCGCCCCAAGGGCGCGCTTTCGGCCGTCACCGAGAAAATCGAATACTGGACGCATGAGGGCCAGCAGCGGCTGTATCTGATCGTCTCCTTCCTGCCCGTATCCGCCGCCGATGGCCAAGGCACGGTCGAGCGCGCCATCGAATTTTTCATGCCCGTCGGGCAAAGCCGCGAATCGCAGCAGTGGATCACCGCCACCATGCGTATGCTCTCGCTGGCCGCGCGCGGCGGATTGCTCGACAAGGCGCTGTCGGACCTGGGCAAAGTTACCTGGGACCGCGGCCCAGTGCGGCTGGGCACCTGCGAAAAAGCCGACGGCGCCCAAGTGCCGCGCTGGCACGACAGCGAAGCCGCCGCCATCGCCTACGCCATCCAGAACCTGATCGTCCAGCGCCAGCAGGCCGTGCAGGCCAGTCTGTTCGCGCCCGATGAGCTGCCGCCCGCCATCACGCTACCGTCCGCGGGCGCCGCCGGGGATGATGCCGCCAGCGCGCAGCCCGGCTTGATGGCGGGCCGCAAATGTCCTGAATGCGGCGCGCGCGCCATGATCCGCAAGGACGGGTGCGACTTTTGCACCGCGTGCGGCTTCGTGGGCACGTGCGGGTAGGGGCGTTTAAGGGGCGCGTGGGCCTTTCAACCGTCCTGCTCCAGCCATTGCAGCACCGGCAACGCGCCGGGCAGGATGGGACTTAAGGTGACGGGCAGGCGGCTCCAGGCGTGGCGCTGGCCTTCGCGCATTTGCAGCGCGCCGCGCCAGGCGGTGACGCGGCAAAAGTGCAGGCGCACCAGTGCGTGCGGGTAATCGACAAGCTGTTCGCGCCAGCGGGCGATGGCATCGGGCAGCGCCTGGATGCCCAGTTCTTCGCGCAATTCGCGCATCAGCGCCTGTGCGACGGTTTCGCCAGGCTCCAGCTTGCCGCCGGGAAATTCCCAGTACCCCGCATAGACTTTGCCCGCCGGGCGCGTGGTGAGCAGGAATTGGCCTTGCGCGTCCAGCAGCACGCCGACGGCGACTTCAACCACGGGACGCGCTAGGCCATCCACGCCAGCGCGCGGCAGGTGCGGGTCGGCCACCAGCGGGGGCGGCTGGGTCATCCTGAAAACGGCAGTTGCATAGCGGCCTTACCCCAGCGGTGAGTTTGCTTGAAGGCAGAAGCCGTTGTGCTTATGCGAGGCTGCCAAGGTCAAGGAGCGCTCAACTGCCGTTTTTAGGATCAGGCGCGGCCTATGTAGTCGCGCGCGAACTGGTAAGCCACGCGCCCGGAGCGCGAGCCGCGCTCCAGCGCCCAGACCAGCGCCTCCGGCCTGGCCGCCTGGATTTGCGCGGCGCTGGCGTCCAGAGCGGCCAGCCATTGCGCGGCGATGGTCAGGTATTCGTCCTGGCTGAAGGGATAGAAGCTCACCCACAGGCCAAAGCGTTCGGAGAGCGATATTTTTTCTTCCACGCCTTCGCCGGGATGCACTTCGCCGTCCTCGGTATGGGTGTAGCTCAAGTTCTCCTTCATGTATTCGGGCAGCAGGTGGCGGCGGTTGCTGGTGGCATAGACCAGCACGTTGGGCGTGCTGGCGGCCACCGATCCGTCCAGGATGCTTTTGAGCGCCTTGTAGCCCGCTTCGCCTTCCTCGAAGCTCAGATCGTCGCAGTAGATGATGAATTTTTCGGGCCGCCCGGCCACGATTTCCACAATGTCGGGCAGGTCGGTCAGATCGGTCTTGTCCACTTCGATCAGGCGCAGGCCGCGCGGCGCGTAGTGGTTCAGGCACGCCTTGATGAGCGAGGATTTGCCGGTGCCGCGCGCGCCGGTGAGCAGTACGTTGTTGGCCGGCTTGTCCTCGACAAACTGGCGCGTGTTGCGCTCAACCTTGTCTTTTTGCGCGTCGATTTCCTTGAGGTCGGACAGCAGGATGCCACCCACGTGCCGCACGGGTTCGAGCGCCCCCATGCCGCCGGCGCGCTTGCGGTAACGCCAGGCTACGGCGGCGCTCCAGTCGGGCGCGGCCAGCGGCTTGGGCAAGATGGCTTCGATGCGGTCGATAAGCTGCCCGGCGCGTTCAATCAATCGGTAAAATTTTTCTTTCATTTCAGTGCGTTATCTGCCTGCTAGAGTTTTTTGTTGCTGCGTTCACAAGACCGGGCATACATGCCTACCACGACCGCTACAACCCCCGCGATCATGAATAACAAAAACTGTCCGCGCATGTACTCCAAGTGAATTCGTATCTCTGTGCGTACCTTTGTGGCAGTCTCTCTTCCAGATATTTCCTTCTCAGACGGAGCATATTGAATGTGCTGTCCGCTGGCGCTTATGTAAGTGGTAAAAGCTCCGGTTCTCTCAAATGTCATGCGTGCGCGCAATCGGGTCGCTATTTCCCGGTTTTGCGGCGTCATTTGGGCAAGAGTGGCGTCCGATACTGGAGGGAGGGGCACTGAAACAAAAGTTAGTGTGCGTGCAATAGAATTAAGAGTTGATACACCCCACAGCTGGGCACCAGTCATGCCGCCGAGTACAACAACGCCGAAGATAAGAAAAACGGCAGATTTCCATGCGGTGCGTCGCCATGAAATACGGCGAGACCCTTCAAAAATCGCAATCGTCGCAAGCGGAACCAGAATCCACGTTATTAGGAACAATCCCGGATCCATCTGCGCGCTAACCCAAAATAGCCATCAGGAACGATAGTCCGCATTGATGCTGACGTAGTCGTGGCTCAAATCACAGGTCCAGAGCGTGTCGCTGGCCGCGCCGCGCCCCAGATTCACGCGCACGGTAAATTCGCTTTGCTTCATCACGCGCTGGCCATCTTCCTCGCGGTAATCGGGGTGACGCCCGCCCTGGGCGGCGACAGGTACATCGTCCAGATAGAGGTCGATTTTTGTTTGATCCAGATCGGCGATGCCCGCATAGCCTACCGCCGCCAGAATGCGGCCCAGGTTGGGATCGCTGGCGAAAAAGGCCGTCTTGACCAGCGGCGAATGCGCGATGGCGTAGGCAACCTTGCGGCATTCGGCTGCGTCGCGCCCGCCTTCGATGCGCAGCGTGACAAACTTGGTGGCACCTTCGCCGTCGCGCACGATGGCCTGGGCCAGTTGGCGCGCGACACCGGTCATCGCTTCGGTGAGCGCGCGGCCTTCGGGCGCATCAAGCGCGGTGATGGGGTTGTTGCCCGCCTGGCCGGTAGCGATGACGATGAAGGAATCGTTGGTGGAGGTGTCGCCATCGACGCTGATGCGGTTGAACGAAGCGTCGGCCAGCCGCTGCGCCAGCGGCTGTAACAGGGCCGGGGCGATGGCGGCATCGGTGGCCACAAAGCCCAGCATGGTGGCCATGTTGGGGCGGATCATGCCCGCGCCCTTGCTGATGCCGGTGATGGTTACCTGCTGGCCGCCCAGGGCGATTTGCTGGCTGAAAACCTTGGGCACGGTGTCGGTGGTCATGATGCCCTGGGCGGCGCGCAGCCACTGCGCGGCGCTGGGCGCTGCGTCGGCCAGGGCAGCGGGCAGGCCCGCCATCAGGCGCTCGACCGGCAGCGGTTCCATGATGACGCCGGTGGAAAAGGGCAATACCTGTTCGGGGGCGATATTGAGCAGATTGGCCAGCGCCGCGCAGGTGGCGCGCGCGTGCGCCAAGCCTTCCTCGCCGGTGCCCGCGTTGGCGTTGCCGGTGTTGATGACCAGCGCGCGGATGCCGCGCTCCGGCGCGACGCGCGCCAGGTGTTCGCGGCACACCTGCACCGGCGCGGCGCAGAAGCGGTTCTGCGTGAACACGCCGCCAACCGCCGCGCCGTCGTCCAGCAGCAGCACGGTCAGGTCTTTGCGGCCCGCCTTGCGGATACCCGCTTCAGTGATGCCCAGCCGCACGCCGGGCACGGGGTGGAGGCTTGCCGGGTTGGGCGCTGCGAGGTTGACGGCCATGTCGGATATCTCCTGCCGCGCGGGAGAGGTTGCGCGGCGTTAGGTTGAATGGGGAAAAACGCGCCGTCAGTTCAGCGCGCCGTGGCAGAACTTGTACTTCTTGCCGCTGCCGCAGGGGCAGGGGTCGTTGCGGCCCACGCGCGGGATGCCGCCGGGGTCGGTGGGCGCTGCGCCGCCAGTCAGGTCGATGTCGAACGTCGAAGCCGCAGCTGCCGCCGTGGCCGTGGCCGGGGCGGGTTGCCATGCGGCTTGCGGCACGGCTTGCGCGCTGCCGGTTTCGTCCGGTTCGATATAGGTGATGTTGCGTACCGCCGTACTTTGCTCGACCGCCTGGGCCGCTTCGTCCATCTCTTCGCGGGTCTGGATGCGGATCGTCATCAGCGTGCGCGTCACGTCGTTCTTGATGATGTCGAGTAACTGCCCGAACAGTTCGAACGCCTCGCGCTTGTATTCCTGCTTGGGTTGCTTTTGCGCGTAACCGCGCAGGTGGATGCCCTGACGCAGATAGTCCAGCGCCGACAGGTGTTCGCGCCAGTGCGTGTCGATGGCCTGCAGCAGCACCGCGCGTTCGAAGGGGCGAAAGTTCTCCGCGCCCACCAGCGCTACCCGGCCGGCATAGACATCGTTGGCGGCCTTGACCACTTTTTCGGCAACGTCCTCGCCCGTGATGGCGCTGGCGGCCTCGACTTCCCTGGACAGCGGCAACCGGATTTGCCAGTCGCCCTCCAGCGCCTTTTCCAGGCCCGGAATGTCCCATTGCTCTT
>JAIRQU010000041.1 GCA_031256305.1 Burkholderiaceae bacterium | reverse complement strand
TCGTTGAGGCCATCGCCCACCACCGCCGCCCGGCAGCCCGCGGCTTGCAGCGTGCGCAGCGCGGCCAATTTTTCGTCGGGACTCAATCCGCCGCGCGCGTCGTCGGCGCCGATTTCCTGGCCCAGCCGCGCGGCGGCTTCGGGCCGGTCGCCCGAATACACGCAGACCCGCACGCCCTGGTCGTGCAATTGGGCCACGACCGCGGCCGCGTCGGCGCGCACGTCTTCCTTCATGCAGAAGGTTGCCAGCCACCCGGTCTGGTCAGCCAGATAGGCCGCCAACCCTGGCGCGGCGTGTTCCCCCGCGCCAGCAAAGTCAGCCGAACCAAGCCGGATTTCACCGCCGCCGGCCACGGCGCCGGTTACGCCCGCGCCGCCTTGTTCAGCGGTTATCCGCACGGTCCCGGCGTCCAGCCCCTGCAATTGCGGCGCCTGCGCCAGCGCGCGCGAGACCGGGTGCAGACTGGAGCGCGCCAGCGCGCCCGCCCAAGCCAGCGCCTGCGCGCGATCAGCTCCCGGACGCAATGCGATGCGTTCAAGCACGAAGGCATCGCGCGTGAGCGTGCCGGTCTTGTCGAACACCACGGTATCGACCCGCGCCAGCGCTTCCAGCGCTGATAGCCGCCGCGTCAGCACGCCGCCGCGCGCCAGCGCGCCGGCGCTGGCGAGCATGGCCGCCGGCGTGGCCAGCGAGAGCGCGCACGGACAGGTCACGACCAGCACCGCCACGGCGATCATGACGGCCCGCTCCGGGTCAATGCGCCACCACCCCAAACACGACAGGGCGGCGGCCAGCAGCACGAAGATCAAAAACGGCTTGGCCCAGCGGTCGGCCATGCGGGCAATGGCGGGCTTGCTGACCACGGCTTGTTCCATCAATGCCACGATCTGACCGTAGCGCGTGTCGACGCCGACCCGCCGCACGCGCATATCCACCGGGGCGGCCAGGTTGTGGCTGCCCGCGACCACCGCGTCGCCCGCAGCGCGCGGCAATGGCGTTGATTCGCCGGTCAACAGCGCCTCATCGGCCAGCGTCTGCCCCTCCACCACAACGCCATCGGCGGGAAAGGTTTCGCCGGGCAGCACCCGCACCGTGTCGCCCGCGCGCACGCGGCGCGCGGAAACGCGCTCCCATTGGCCCGACGCGGAAAGACGCTGCACGCTTTCGGGCAAGCGGTGCATCAGCGCCTCCAGCGCGCCGGCGGTGCGGTCGCGCAGCCGCAGCTCCAGCCAACGGCCCGAAAGCAGGAAGAAGACGAACATCGTGAGCGAATCGAAATACACCTCGCGCCCGAACGGGCCTTGCGGCTCGAAAGCGCCCAGCGTGCTCACGATGAAAGTAGCCAACATGCCCAGCGCCACCGGCAAATCCATGCTGACGCGGCGCAGGCGCAAATCAAGCCAGGCGTTGCGGAAAAAAGGTTGGCAAGAAAACAACACTACCGGAATCGACAACACCCACTGCGCCCAGCGCATCAAATGCAGCAAGTCCGGCGCAATATCCCCCGATACGATGAAATAAGTCGGCACCGCATACATCATGACCTGCATCGAGCACAGACCGGCCACACCCCAGCGCCACGTCATCTGGCGCGTTTCGGCGCGGCGGCGCTCAAGCGCCTGCGCGTCGTGCGCCGGGACGGGCCGGTAGCCGCTGCGCAGCACCGCCGCCATCCAGGCCGACGGGCGCGTGAGGGTATCGTCCCACACCACGCGGCCGCGATGGCTGGCGCTGTTGACCTGCGCCTCGCGCACGCCGGGCGTGGCCAGCAGGGCTTGTTCGATGGTGGCGGCGCAAGCCGCGCAATACATGCCCTCGAACACCACAGAAGATTCCCAGCCGTGACCGTCATCGCCCGCCGCGCCGCGATCAGACGCGGCGACCGCGCCAGCCGTGACCGGACGGCTGAATTCGAGCCACTCGTCGCGCTCATCGAGCACGCGAAAATCGTCCGCGGACAAGGCCGCTGGCGCTTGCGGCGCGCCGGTCAAACCCGGTTCGGCAGCCGCGGCTTGCCGCGCTGCCGCCGAAACAGTGGTGCTTACCCCTTGCATGGGCCGCGATTATGCGTATTCGCGCCTGTCCGCGCCAGCACGCGCGGCTGACCGCCCGATCAAGGGTCAAACCCCAGCAATGGCGCGGCGCGATGGCCTGCGCGGTGGTATCGTATGGCCCGCACGATTTTCGCAACCCACACAGAGGAGTTATTCCGCATCATGTACAAACGCATTCTTGTCGCCACCGATGGTTCCAGTTTGGCTCAAAAAGCCGTGGACAGCGCGATTGAATTGGCCGCCTTGTGCGGAGCCGAACTCATTGCCTTGCGGGTCGTGCCGCGTTACCCGCAAAGCTACTTTGAAGGTTCCATTCCGCTGTCAGCCGAGGATGTGGCGCGGGTAGAAAAGCAGTGGGGCGACGATGGCCGCGCAACCGTGGAAAGCGTCAAGGCCGCCGGCGAGGCCAGGGGCGTCAAGGTCAATCCGATTCTGGCCAAGTCCGACATCGTCTCCGATGCCTTGATCACCGCCGCCAAGACGCACGACGTCGATCTGATTGTCATGGCCTCGCACGGCCGCAAGGGCGTCAAGCGCCTGCTGCTGGGCAGCGAGACCATGCAGGTGCTCACGCATTCGGAAACGCCGGTGCTGGTGCTGCGCTGACCAGCGCGGCTTTACCGCCGCATACCCCGGCGGCTAGGCGGCAGCAGCCGGTTTGCCATCGCCTTTCATATCGTCGCGCAGCCCCATCTCCAGCCGGTCGATGCGGGCGTGCAGATCGCGGCTGAGGGTTTCAATCGACGCGGCGATCTGGGCGGATGCGGGCGCATCCGCCGGGTGTTCGCGCAGCCCGCCTTCGGCGCGGTCGATACGCGCAAGCACTTCATTGGCGTGATTTTCCACCACCGTCGACAGGCGGGTAATTTCCTGTTCCAGATAGCCGCGCAGTTCGGTAATGCGCGAAGCCTCGGCGCTATCGGCCAATTCGCGCTGCGCGGCCAGCTCGCGCGCATGGCGGCGCGTCTCCAGCAACACCGTGCCCTGCAGGTAGGCCACGAATACCACGAACACCGCGCACAGCAGCAGCATCAATCCCAGCAAGATCAAGCCCAGCGGCGCATGGCCGTGCGCCAGCAGCAAATTGATGTCGGTTGGCGCGGTCATGGCTGGCCAATTGGACGCGACGAACACCACGATGACAAGGGCAACGATCAACACACTCACGGAACGCAACGACATTTTCAGACTCCCTCTTCTCAAGCATCTTCAGGCGGCGCGCCAGGCGCGGGCCGCCGCCAGGCAGCCCAAGCCCACAGCGCAACGCCCAGCACGATCATGGGCACGCACAGCCATTGGCCCATGGACAGGCCCAGCGCCAGCAGTCCCAGAAAATCATCCGGTTCGCGGAAATACTCGACGGTAAAACGCAACACGCCGTAGCCGATTAGAAAAGCGCCGCTAATCTGCCCCATCCGGCGCGGACGGCGGGCGTACAGCCACAGCAGCGTGAACAGCAGCAGCCCTTCGAGCAGCGCTTCGTAAAGCTGCGAAGGATGGCGCGGCGCCAGCGACCCGCTTTGCGGAAACACCATCGCCCACGGTAGCGACGGATCGGCTGGCCGCCCCCACAGCTCGCCGTTGATGAAGTTGCCGATGCGCCCGCACGCCAAGCCCAGCGGCACGCACGGCGCGCCGAAATCCATCACCTGCCAAAACGGCTTGCGGCGCGAACGCGCAAAAAACAACTGCGACACGATG
>JAIRQU010000278.1 GCA_031256305.1 Burkholderiaceae bacterium | reverse complement strand
CTACATCAGCGCGGTGGTCATGACCCGCCCGCGCCCGTCGCCCTCTGCTGCCGGACGTCACGGAGATCATCCATGACGCGCCGTTTATTCTCGCGTCTGTTGCCGGCCCCGCTGTTGTCGCTGGCGCTGATGGCCTTGTGGCTGCTGCTGGCGCGCGCGCCCAGCGTGGGCCAATGCCTGATCGCGCTGATACTGGGACTGGCGATTCCCGTTTGGCTGGCGCCGCTGCGCCCGGCGCGGGCGCGCATCCGCCATCCGCTGCTCGTCGCGCGTTTCATTGCGGTTACGGGCGTGGACGTGCTGCGCTCCAATCTGGAAGTATTGGGTTCGCTGGTTGCCGCCTTGCTGGGTATCAAGCCGTTGCCCCGGAGCCGGTTCGTGACCGTGCCGCTAGAACTGCGCGACCCGGCCGCGCTGGCCGCGCTGGCCGCGGTTTGTACCGTGGTGCCGGGCACGGTCTGGTGCGAGCTGGCGCGCGATGCCAGCCAGGTGCGGATACACGTGTGGAACGTTTCCGATGACGCCGCCCAGGCGGCCTTTATCGTCCACTTCAAGGCGCGTTACGAGCAACCCCTGAAAATCATTTTTCAATCATGAGTCCCGTTCTTTCCGCCGCCATTACCTTTGCGCTGGTCATGCTGGGGCTGGCGTTGCTGCTGGCCTTCGCGCAGTTGCTGCGCGGCCCCTCGGCGCAAGACCGCGTGCTGGCCTTCGACCTGATGAGCGTGCTGGGTCTGTTGGCCGTGCTGCTGCTGTCGATCCGCTACGGCAGCAGTCTGTACCTGGAGGCGGCGCTGCTGATGGCGCTGCTGGGTTTTGTCAGCAGCGGCGCGCTCGCCAAGTTTTTACTGCGCGGGGAGGTCATTGAATGACCGCCGCTGCGCCGCTCTGGGTGCAATGGCTGGCCGCCGCGCTGATCGTCATCGGCAGCCTGTTCGCGCTGGCGGCGGCGTTGGGCATGGTGCTGTTGCGCGACGGCTTTCAGCGCCTGCACCCGCCCGCGCTGGCCAGCACTTGCGGCGCGTGGTGCATGAGCGCGGCGGCGCTGGCGTATTTTTCCGCGCTGGAGCGCGCCCCGGCGCTTTACGTCTGGCTGATTCCGGCTCTGCTGGCCATCGCCGTTCCGGTTTCGACCCTGCTTATCGCCCGCGCCGCGCTGTTTCGCCAACGGCAAGCCGGCGATCCCGGCGCGCCGCCGCCGTTCCAGACCGGGCCGCCGCCCGCGTCCGATTCGGATGGCTAATCAGGGTTTTCCCCCACTGTGCCAAGTGGTATCCTTAACAACAGTTTTTCTACCTGTCAAAGATAGCATTTGTGGAGGAAACCGCCATGAAACGGTTCAAACTGGCCGCCAAGATTACGGCTCAAGCCCTTGTTGGCAGCGCGATGGCGCTGGCTTTGCTGACGGGCGTCGCGCGCGCGGCGGACGTTGCCAGCGTGAAAGTGCTGGCCATTGTCGAGCATCCCGCGCTGGACGCGATCCGCGATGGCGTGCACGCCGAATTGCAGGCCGCCGGTTACCAGGACGGCAAGAATCTGCAATGGGAATACCAGAGCGCGCAAGGCAACACCGGCACCGCCGCGCAGATTGCCCGCAAGTTCATCGGCGACAACCCAAGCGTGATCGTCGCCATTGCCACGCCATCAGCCCAGGCGGTCGTTGCCGCGACCAAGACCGTGCCGGTGGTCTATGCCGGCGTAACCGATCCGATTGCCGCGCAACTGGTCAATACCTGGGGGCCGAGCGGTACCAATGTGACCGGCGTTTCCGACAAGCTCCCGCTGGAGCGGCAGATTGCGCTCATCAAGCGCGTGGTGCCGGGCGCCAAGACCGTGGGCATGGTCTATAACCCCGGCGAGGCCAACTCGGTCGTGGTGGTCAAGGCGCTCAAGGAGTTGCTGGCCCGGCAGGGCATGACGCTCAAGGAAGCGGCCGCGCCGCGCACCGTGGACATCGCGCCGGCGGCCAAGAGCCTGATCGGCAAAGTGGATGTGATCTACACCAACACCGATAACAACGTGGTTTCGGCCTACGAGGCGCTGGTCAAGGTCGCCGACGACGCCAAAATTCCATTGATTGCCGCGGATACCGATAGCGTCAAGCGCGGCGCGATTGCCGCGCTGGGCATTGATTACAGCAACCTGGGGCATCAGACCGGCAAAATGGTTCTGCGCATCCTCAAGGGCGAAAAACCCGGCGCAATCGCATCGGAAACGAGCAACGATTTGCAACTGTTCGTCAATCCGGGCGCGGCGCAAAAGCAGGGCGTCACGCTTGCGCCCGATCTGCTCAAGGATGCCACCGAAGTTGTCAAATAGGGCAAACCGCTTTTAGCGGTGTGCGCGGGTTGCCTCCAGCGCAGGCGCTAATGCCTGCGCAGTTAGTAGAAAACCACGGCGGATTTGAGCAGGTGCGGGTACCATTGCGCACGGTGCGCGGTATTTGGCGCTGCCTTTTGCTTTAGCGCCGGATACGCGGCCCAAGACCGTCAGTCACAGGATTTCCCTTTCAATGTCCCTCTATTCGTTGCTGGGCGCGCTGGAGATCGGCCTGATCTTCAGCCTGGTCGCCCTGGGGGTACTGATCTCGTTTCGCATCCTGAATTTTCCTGATTTGACCGTCGATGGCAGCTTTCCGCTGGGCGGGGCTGTCGCGGCCACACTGATCGCGGGCGGCCATGACCCGTTTCTGGCCACCGTGTGCGCCATGTTGGCGGGCGGGGCGGCCGGTTTCATCACCGGGTGGCTCAACGTGCGCCTGAAAATCATGGACCTGCTGGCCAGCATCCTGATGATGATCGCGCTGTATTCGGTCAACCTGCGGGTGATGGGCGCGCCCAACATTCCGCTGATTTCCGAGGCCACCGTCTTTACCATGCTGCAACCGGCATGGCTGCCCGATTACGTGCTGCGCCCGCTGGTGCTGCTGGTTATCGTCATCATCGCCAAGTTCGGGCTGGACTGGTTCTTTGCCTCGCAATACGGTCTGGCGCTGCGCGCCACCGGGGCCAATCCGCGCATGGCGCGCGCCCAGGGCATCCACACCGGCCGCGCCACGCTGACGGGCATGTTTATCTCCAACGCGCTGGTCGGGCTGGCTGGGGCGCTGTTCGCGCAGACCCAGGGCGGTTCGGACATTTCGATGGGCATCGGCACCATCGTCATCGGCCTGGCCGCCGTCATCATCGGCGACAGCATCCTGCCCGCGCGGCGCCTGACGCTCATGACGCTGGCCGCCGTGCTGGGCGCGATCCTGTACCGCTTTGTCATCGCGCTGGCGCTCAACAGCGACATGATCGGCCTGAAGGCGCAGGACTTGAATCTGGTCACCGCCGTGCTGGTGACCATCGCGCTGGTGCTGCCCGCCACGCGCAAGAAACTGTTTGGACGCAAGGGCGGCAAGAAGATCTGAGATGCTCAACGCGCAAAATCTTGAGCTTACCTTCAATCCCGGCACGCCTATCGAAACACGGGCGCTGCGCGGCCTGTCGCTGGAGATTCCGACCGGCCAGTTCGTCGCCGTGATCGGCTCCAACGGCGCGGGCAAGACCACTTTTCTCAACGCCATCAGCGGCGACCAGATCGTCGATGAAGGCAGCGTCGCCATCGACGGCCAGGACGTCACCAGGAAACACGCCTGGGATCGCGCGCACCTGGTGGCGCGTGTCTTTCAGGATCCGATGGCCGGCACCTGCGAGGCTCTGACCATCGAGGAAAACATGGCGCTGGCCATGGCGCGCGGCAAGCGGCGCGGCGTTGGCATGGCCATCAAAAGGCAGGACCGCGAACTGTTCCGCGACAAGCTGCGGCTGCTCAATCTGGGGCTGGAAAACCGCCTGACCGACCGCATCGGCCTGCTCTCAGGCGGCCAACGCCAGGCCGTAAGCCTGCTCATGGCCTCGCTGCAACCCTCGCGCATCTTGTTACTTGATGAGCACACGGCGGCGCTCGACCCCAAGACCGCCGCCTTTGTGCTGGAGCTGACCGTGCGCATCGTGCAGGAAGCCAGGCTCACCACAATGATGGTCACTCACAGCATGCGCCAGGCGCTCGACTACGGCCAGCGCACCGTCATGCTGCATCAGGGCCAGGTGGTGCTGGACGTTGCGGGCGAGGCGCGGCGTGGTCTGGATGTGCCGGATTTGCTGCGCATGTTCGAGCAAACGCGCCACGAAACGCTCGACGACGATGCCTTGCTGCTGGGCTGAGTGGCGGGTGTCTGGTCTCTGGCATAAAGCCGCGAAAATCAGGGCATCATGAGCTTCGATTACTCCTTCTTCGGCGCGCAGCGCCTGGTCGCGCAACTGGCGGGCTTGCTGCAATTGCAAGACCAGGGCGGCGACAGATTCCTCGGCCAAAGCGAAGACGTGGGCAACCCGGCCGTCTTTGGCGGGCAGGTACTGGGTCAGGCGCTGGCCGCGGCGCACCGCACCGTCGATCCTGATCGCGTCGTGCATTCGATGCACGCCTACTTTCTGCTGCCCGGTGAATTTGTGCCCATCGAGTACGCCGTCGAGCGCGAGCGTGATGGACGCAGCTTTACCACCCGCCACGTCGTCGCGCGCCAGCATGGGCGCACCATCTTCGAGCTATCGGCTTCATTCCAGGCGCGCGAGGCGGGCATCGAACACCAGGCGCCCATGCCCGATGTGCCGCCGCCGGAGGCGCTGCAAAGCGAAATTGAATGCCGCAAGCGCGCCCTGGATCGCCTGCCCGCGCGCTGGCGCGCGTCGGCGCTGCAACCGCGCGGGCTGGAAGTGCGTCCCGTCGATCCGCAGGACGACCCCGTTGCACCCGCCGTGCGCCCGGCCCAATCGCAGGTTTGGATGCGCATTGCCGCGCCGCTGCCCGACGATCCATCCATGCACTGCGAACTGCTGGCCTACGCTTCCGACCACAACCTGCTGAGTACGGGCCTGCGTCCGCATGGCGTGACCTATTATTCCGAGCAGACGCGCATGGCCAGCCTGGACCACGCCATGTGGTTCCACCGCGACTTCCGCTTTGACGACTGGCTGCTCTACAGCCTGGACTCGCCCAGCGCCAACGGCGCGCGCATGTTCTGCCGTGGCAGCTTCTACACACGCGATGGCGTGCTGGTGGCGTCCACCGCGCAGGAAGGCGTAGTGCGCATACGGGGGCAGGGGCAGGGATAGACTTGAAACGACGCGGCATGAATCCCCATTGCCCCGCGCGCGCCACGCCTGTTCCAGATTGTTCACCGGGCAAGTTGCCATTGATTGACGGCTATCGGCGCAATTGGGTTGCAGCCGGGCATCTCTTTCATCGAAGCAATCGGCGGCCCGCTGGGCGTGGAAATCAGGCGGCTGGCCGCGTGAACCGGAACGGATTGAACAGAGGAAATGATGATGAGCAACGAAACGCTGGACCTTGAACGCCTGCGCGGCTGGATTGGACGCACCGAGACATGCGACGATTTGCTCTCGCCCTGGACCGCCAGCGCGCTGGCTGCCACCGTGCGCAACGATGGCGGCGCTTGGCCGCCGGGGCAGGCGCTGCCGCCGCTGTGGCACTGGTGCTACTTTCTGGCCACGCCGCCGCAGAACGGACTGGGACCAGATGGACACTCCGCGCGCGGCGGTTTTTTGCCCCCGGTGCCGCTGCCCCGGCGCATGTGGGCGGGCAGCCAGTTTGAGTTTTTCGGGCCGTTGCGCCTGGCGCAGCCCGCAACCCGGACCTCGCACGTGGCCGATGTTACCTACAAGCAAGGCCGTAGCGGGGCGCTGGTATTCGTCAGGATTCAGCACGAAATACACGCTGGCGGCGTATTGCTGCTGCGCGAGTTCGACGATATTGTTTACCGTGAAGCGCCCAAGGCGGGGCAAAGCGCGCCGCCGCCGCAAACGCCGCCGGGCCGCGCCGCGTGGCGCGTGGAATATCAGCCCGATCCGGCGCTGCTGTTTCGTTATTCGGCGCTGACCTTCAACGGCCACCGGATTCATTACGACTACCCCTACGTTACGCAGGTGGAAGGCTATGAGAACCTGATCGTTCACGGCCCGCTGATCGCCACGCTGCTGCTCGAAGCGGCACAACAGCACAACGCGGGCCGCGCGGTGGCCGCGTACAGCTTCCGGGCCGTGCGGCCGCTGACTTGCGGCCATCTGCTGCGCGCGTGCGGTCAGGCTGCGGCGGACGGCGGCGGCATCGTGCTCTGGGCCGAGGATGGGCAGGGCGAGCTGCTGATGCAGGCGTCCGCGCGTCTGGTCTGACGCCTGACGTGCGTCACGTGTCTTGGGTTCTCTGCCGTGTCATGAACGATTCCAGTGGCGACGCCGGGGGCGGTAGCCGGCAAGATGATTGACCGGCCCGTGGCGCTCAAGGCGCAAGCGATGCTGCGCGCGGCGCAACGCTAAACTCCGTTTGCGTTGACAACCTCTGCCTGCAAGCAGGAGGAGGCTTCAAGCCGCGCGCCGCTTGAGACCGTTCAGCCAGACGCCCAGACCCTGCGCGTTCAACTCGATGTCCATGCCCAGCCATTTTTCCAGCGTCGCGCGGTCGCCGCGCCAGCCGTGCGTGGTCAGGCGTGCGGTGTAGAAATCGGTCAGGGCGGTCTTGATCCGTTCGTGGCGCGGGGCAGGCGCGGCATTTTCCTGTTGCGCGGTTTGCGCGATGGCCGTCATGGCGTCGATTTGTTCGTGCAGAGCGGCGGCCAGCGGTTCTACCTGGGTCAAGGGGCCATAGTGGGTGACGCACACGGCCGATGGCTTAAGCGCGGTCAGGCGGCAGATGGAGGCGTGCAGCGCTTGCGGGTCGAACTGCACCGGCGAGGTGGTCGGCAGGACAAAGGAGCCTTGCGCGGTATCGAACACGCGGTAGGACAGGCCGAAGGTGTCGCCGGTAAAGCAGATGCCCGATTGCTCATCGTAGAAGCACAGGTGATGGCGGGCGTGCCCTGGCGTGTCCAGGCAGCGCAACGGGCGTCCGGCCAGTGTGACGACCTGGCCATCGACTGCCTCGACCACGCGCCCGGCGGGCACGGGGCGCAGCTTGCCGTAGGTTGCTTCCATCACCGTTTCGCCGTAAACGGCGCTGGCGCCAGCCCAAAGCTGGCTGGGGTCGATCATGTGGCGCGCGCCGCGCGGATGCGCCAGCAGCCTGGCATTGGGCAGGCGCGCCATCAATTCGCCCGCGCCGCCCGCGTGGTCCAGATGCACGTGGGTCAGCATCAGCCAGTCCACCTGGGCGGGCGTCAATCCGGCCTCTTGCAAGGCTTGCAGCAGGCGCGGCACGGCATGGTTGGCGCCGCAATCGACGAACGCGCCGCGCCCGTTTTCGACGATGAGGTAGGCCGCGTCGAATTGCGGGCGCACAAAGCCAGTGTCGATGGTGTGGATGCCGTGATTCATGGAAATGTCTCCGTTGGAATAGGGGCAATTAAAACCTGTTTCAAAAGCCCCCGCGCCGATACCGGGGAACAGGGGCCGAGGACTGCGCCGCGCCATCCGGCGCACCCGTCTGCCGCATCCGCCGATCCCGTGCGAAAC
This sequence comes from Burkholderiaceae bacterium, assembly GCA_031256305.1. Classification (GTDB taxonomy): domain Bacteria; phylum Pseudomonadota; class Gammaproteobacteria; order Burkholderiales; family Burkholderiaceae_C; genus Ottowia. Next base: position 1,680 of record JAIRQU010000278.1, on the reverse strand, counting down.
AGTAGGGAACGGCGGCCTGCGCGGCACGGCAGACATGGGCGCGCGTGAATGCGCTATTGGCTAAATGGCGGGTAATCCGTATAGCCCTTGGCACCGCCGCTGTAGAACGTGGAGCGGTCGTAAGGCGTCCACGGCGCGCCCTGGCGGATGCGCGCGGGCAGGTCGGGGTTGGAGATGAAGTAACGGCCAAAGGCGATGGCGTCGGCAAAGCCTGATTGGACAAAGGCTTCGGCGGTGTCGGACTTGAAATTGCCGGCGGTGATGAGCGCGCCAGGCCACAGCGGGCGGAACAGCTTGGCCGCGCTGGGCTTGTCGGCGTAATCGACTTCGGCCTTGCCCGCGCCGCTGGCGCGCGGTTCGATCAGGTGCAGGTACGCCAGGCCCAGCGGCGCGAGTTGCTCGATGACGTGGGTGTACAGCGGCATGGGGTCGGCCTCGCCGCTGTCGTTGGCGATGCCGAAGGGCGAGAGGCGGATACCCACGCGGTCGGCGCTCCAGGCGTCGATGACCGCGCGGGTCACTTCAAGGGCAAAGCGCGCGCGGTTTTCGATGGAACCGCCGTAGCCGTCGGTGCGCTGGTTGGTACGGCTTTGCAGGAATTGCTCGATCAGGTAGCCGTTGGCGCCATGGATTTCCACGCCGTCAAACCCGGCTTGCCGCGCGTTGCGCGTGGCCTGGGCGTAGTCGCGCACGGTGGCGGTGATTTCATCGGGCGTGAGCGCATGGGGCGTTTCAAACGGCGCGGGCGTACCGTTGGCGGTCTGCGCGCTGCCCTGGGCGGCAATGGCTGACGGGGCCACCGGCAGGACATGTCCGGGTTGCAGGGAACTGTGGGACATGCGCCCGACGTGCCAGAGTTGCACGACGATCAGGCCGCCCGCGTCATGCACGGTTTGGGTGATTTTTTGCCAGCCCGCGATTTGCGCCGGAGTGCTGATGCCGGGCGTGGCGGGCATTCCACGTCCAACATCCGAAATGGGGCTGCCTTCGCTGATGAGCAGCCCGCCTTGCGAGGCGCGCTGGCGGTAGTACTCGACCATCAGTGGCCCAGGCACATTGCCCGGTTGCTCGGCGCGCATCCGCGTCAGCGGCGCCAGCACTACGCGATGCGCCATCGTCAGCGCGCCAGCGCGCCAGGATTCAAACAGTTTTTGTGACATGGACGATTCCTTTTGTATGGAGGGAATGGCGCCGCGTCAAAGGCCCGGCGGCGTGTTTGGGGGCTTGAGCGCGCGCGGGTGTTTTCGGTTGAGCGGGCATAACTGGGATTGCAAAACATCAAGCTGCCCAATTGTCCTGTATTGGGCGAAAAAATGCGCTCACATAAAATGCTCCAGTTTATTGGGCGCGGTTTTGCGCTATTGGCGGTGTTTCTATGCTCCTGAAAATGGAGCAACTTGTGCTTTTGATGTCTGCTTTTCCTTTGGGCGAAGACCTGTGCGTGCTGTGGCGGATGCGCGCGTTGCTGGCGGTGCTCACGCGCCGCGACTTGGCCGCGCGCACCGCCGGATCGGTGGGCGGGTGGCTGTGGGTGTGGGTGCCGCCGCTGGCTACGGTAGCGGCATATTTTCTGGTGTTCGACGTGGTGTTCGCCATGCGCGTGGGCGCGGCCTCGGCCACCGCCTCGCCCGCGGCCCGGCGCGTGGGCACCTTTTTGATCGTGGGCATGTTGGCCTGGAT
>JAIRQU010000150.1 GCA_031256305.1 Burkholderiaceae bacterium | reverse complement strand
GCCAGCCACCAGGCCAACCCCAGATAAACTCCCGCGCCGCAAACCCACCCCAGCAAGCCGCGCGCCAACGCGCCGAACGGCCAGGGCGCGAACCCCACCGCCAAGCCGTTCAGCGCGCTCAAGCCCAGACGCAGGAGGGCGGGGCTTTCGGAAAGGTGTCTGCGCATTTTGCTATTGCTATCGTCTGGTCGTGAAGTCAGCCGCCGGGCAAACCACTTGAATGCCTGGCCGCGGGCAACGGCGTCATTGCGCCGCTGCAAAGGCGCCCAAGCCTTGCTGGGGCTGCGGCGCCAGAATTTGCGCCTTGTAGCGGTCCCTCAGATAGCCGTAATAGGCCAGCGCCTCGGCTTGCCCCCACAGCCGCTGATAACCCGTCAGGTCTTGCGCGGCCTGATCCTTGCTAGGCGCGGCCCAGGGCAGCACTTTTTCGATCTGCGCAATGGCATAGCCGTCCGCGCCCAGATCAACGCCGACCAACGCCGGCAGCTTGGCCGGATTGGCGCGCAATACAGCTTCCACCAGCGCCGCGGGCTGCTTTTGCGCGTCCTGGCGCGAGAGCGTAACCGGCGCGCCCAGCCCCGCTGCGGCGCTGGCCGGACTGGCCTGCCAAGCCTTGAGCTGTTGCTGGCCCGCCTGCCGCGCCAGTTGCGCGCCGCGCTCGGCCAGATAGGCTGCGCGCACCTGATCCTTGACCTCGGCATAGGGCTGGGCGTGCGCCGGGCTGTAGGAGACTACGCGCCCGGAGATCAGTTGATTGGGGCCGGTTTCAATGGCCTCGGTGTTGCGCTTTTTCTCGCGCGCGTCGGCGCTGAAGATGGCCTGGAGAAATTTGGGATTGGCCAGCGCGCCCGTAACGCCCGGCGCGGGCGGGCGCGTGATTTGGGCCGTCTGAATCGGCAGCTTGAGCGGATCGGCGGCAGGCTTGAGGGAATCGCTTTGCTCGTACACCGTGTTGGTGAAAGTGTCGGCCAAATCGCTGAATTGGCGCTGGGCCTGCTGGGTGCGGAATTTGTCCTCCAGATTGGCGCGCACCTGCTCGAACGGCGGCACGCTGGCGGGCTTGATGCCCGGCAGACGCACGATGTGGTAGCCGTAATCGCTTTCCACCACGCCGCTCAGGTCGCCGGCCTTGGTCAGCCCAAACGCGGCCTTGGCGATCACCGGCTCAATGCCCTCGTTGCGCTGGAACCACCCCAGGTCGCCGCCTTGCTGGGCGCTGGCGTCGTCCTGCGAGTTTGCCTTGGCGACCTGGGCGAACGTATCGGGCGCCTTGCGCAACTGGGCCAGCAGCGCCTCGGCGCGCGCTTTGGCTTTGACGCGGTCGGCGGCGGGCGCATTCTTGGGCGCGGCAATCAGGATGTGGCTGGCGCGCCGCTGTTCGGGCGCGCCCAGCGTGGCGGCGTTCTGGTCGTAATAGGTGTGCAAGTCGGACTCGCTGACCGTGATGCCGCGCTTGACGTTATCGAGGTCCAGCACGACGTACTGGATCTGCGCCGATTCGGGCGCCTGGTATTGCGCGATGTGGGCCCGATAGAACGCTTGCAGATCGGCTTGGGCGGGGTTGAGCTTGCTGGCGTAGTCGGCCGGCTTGAACAACGCGATGCGCGCCTGGCGCTGTTGCTGCTGTGCGCCCGCCGCCACGTCGGCCAGGGCTTGACCGGCCAGGCTTGATTGCATCACGCCATCGAGCGCCTGCATCTGCGACAGTCGCGCGCGCAGGCGCGCTTCATAACCCGCGGGGCCGCCCACCGAGACAGTCAGTTGCTCATAGCGCGCCATGTCGATGGAACCGTCGGGCTTGCGCAGGCTGGCGATGGTCGGGTCTTGGCGCAGCGCCTGCGCCAGTTGCGCGTCGCTGATGGCCAGGCGTTCGTGCGCGGCGGCGGCGGTCAGCACGCGCTCGCGCACCAGGCGTTCAAGCACGGCATATTTGAAGGCGGCGGTATCCAGCAGCTTGGCATCCACGTTGGGGTTGTTGGCGCGAATATCGTCGGACGCGCGCCGCACGGCGTTGTCCCATTCGGTCTGGGTAATGCCCTGCCCATCGACCCGCGCCACTTTGGCCGCGCCCAGGTTGACTGACGAGTAATTGCTGATGCCAAACAGCACGAACGAGGGGAAAACCAGCACGAACAAGACCACCATGAGGAGCTTGCGGTGGTTGTGTAAGAAATTGAACATGCCCGATAAGTCCGGTTGCAGGGCCGATAAAACACCGGCGAACCGGGGTTCGCCTGCGCAAAGAACAGCGCTGGATTATAGGAACGCACCTAGAATGTCTTTGGCCGGTTCGCTGCCCTCCTTGGTTTCCTTGGCGGAACGGCTTTTTATTTCACGCATGTGCATGACTATCCCCGTCGCGTCCATTTTTTCCCATGTTCCCGCCTACCCCGGCGACCCCATCCTGAGCTTGATGGAGGGCTTTCAGCGCGACCCGCGTCCGCACAAGGTCAGCCTGAGCGTGGGCCTGTATCTGGACGAGCAGGGCCGGCTGCCGGTGCTCCAGGCCATTCGGCGCGCCGAACAGCAATTGGCGCAGAACGTGCTGCCCTGCGGTTATCTGCCGATGGAAGGCGCGGCCAATTACCGCGCCGCGGCGCAGCGCCTGGTGTTCGGGCCACAGCGCGAAGCCGTCAACAGCGGGCGCATCGCCACGCTTCAGGCGCTGGGCGGATCGGGCGCGCTCAAGGTCGGCGCGGATTTCTTGCGGCGCTACTTTCCCGGCGCGGGCGTGTGGGTGAGCGACCCGACCTGGGACAACCACGTGGCCATCTTCGAGGGCGCGGGCTTGAAGGTCGGCACTTATCCGTATTACGACGCGGCCACCGGGACGTTGTGTTTCGAGGCCATGCTGGCGGCCATCCGGGCGTTGCCGTGCGGGGACATCGTGCTGCTGCACGCCTGCTGCCACAACCCGACCGGCGTGGATTTGTCGCGCCAGCAATGGCAGGCGCTGATTCCCGCGCTGGTCGAAGGCGGCCTGATCCCGTTTGTCGATATGGCGTATCAGGGCTTTGGCGACGGACTGGACGAGGACGCCTGGCCGGTGCGCGCGCTGGCCGACGCGGGCGTGCAGTTCTTTGCGGCCAATTCGTTTTCCAAGAACTTCTCGCTCTACGGCGAACGCTGCGGCGCGTTGCACGTAGTGTGCGCCGACGCGGCCGCCGCGCAAACGGTGCTGGGGCAACTCAAGGCCGCCGTGCGGCGCAACTATTCCTCGCCGCCCACGCATGGCGCGCGCCTAATCGCCACGGTGCTGCAAACCCCGGAATTGCTGGCGCTGTGGCAGCAGGAACTGGCCGCCATGTGCAAGCGCATGACGGCCATGCGCGGCCAATTGCGCGAGGCGCTGCGCGCACGCTTGCCGCAGCGCAACTGGGACTACCTGGTTACCCAGCGCGGCATGTTCAGCTACACGGGTCTGACCGCCGCGCAGGTCAATCAACTGCGCGAACAGCACGCGATCTACCTGGTGCGCTCTGGCCGCCTGTGCGTGACCGGCCTGACCGCCCAGAACATTGAGCAAGTCGCCCAGGCCATAGCGGCGGCTGGGGTTCAATCCAATGGCGGGCTGTAACCCGCATATAGCGTAAGGATTCAATACACTCAATTCCTTGATTCCATAGCCCAGCCACTGGGTTTGCATCGGCTGCGTTGACGTTTCAAGAGATGCAATTTGTTTTTGACCGAATACCATTCGGCGCTTGACATTGGGAGCCGATGTTGGGCAACGGCGCTATTCCCAAATGCCGATGCTCAAAACGCCTCGTCTGCTCCCAGATACCGCCATTGTCCCGGCGGCAACGCGCCCAAGGCAACCTGCCCGATGCGCACGCGCTTGAGGCCGGTCACGGTCAAGCCCACCAGTTCGCACATGCGGCGAATCTGGCGTTTTTTGCCTTCGGCCAGCACAAAGCGCAGTTGTTCCGGGTTGAGCCAATCAACGCGCGCCGGTTTGAGCGGCTGGCCGTCCAGCGCCAGGCCGTGCCGCAGCAACGCCAGGCGCGGGGGAGGGAAAACGGTGTGTACATTCTGCGTGACACCCTCGTATGCCACGCGCACCAGGTATTCTTTTTCGACAGTGGACGTCTCGCCGATGAGCTGGCGCGCGATGCGCCCGTCCTGCGTGAGCACCAGCAGGCCGGTCGAGTCGATGTCCAGCCGCCCGGCGGGTGCTAGGCCCTTGCGCTGCGCGGGGGCAAAGCGCCGCGGCGCGGCATCGCGCGCCCAGCGGTTTTCGGCGCGGATCAGCACCACGGCGGGCAGGTGACCGTCCTCGGCCTGGCCGCTGACGTAGCCGACCGGCTTGTGCAACAGGATCGTTATGCGCTGTGCCTGTTGCACGTCCGCCTGGCGATTGACCGTTACGCAGTCGGCGGGCAGGACTTTGACGCCCAGACCGACGACTTGGCCGTTGACTCGCACCCAGCCGCGCGCAATCCAGTCATCGGCTTCGCGCCGCGAACACAGCCCCATGTCTGCCAGGCGCTTGTTCAGGCGCGTGGCGGCGGGCAGTAGATTGGTTTCAGATACGGCAGGCTGCACAATGTTTTCAACGCCGCTTTTCCAGAACTGCCGGATGTCCGAGGACAGGTCAGACGCCCCAGACCACATCCTTGCCCGCGGCGCTGCTGCGCTCCAGCAGTTCGATGAACGGCGTGGCGCGGTGCCGCAGCGAGATCACGTCATCCTCTTCGTTGCCGGTTGCACCGGTCGCGGTGCCGGGCGCAGCGCCCTTGGCTTCGCGCCGCGCGATTTCGGCGCGCAAGGCCGCGATGGCGGCGGGCGCTTGCGCGACCGTGACAATGCCCGTGGGGCCGGGGGTTTTGCCGATGATCTTGAGCAGCTCCTCGGCATTGGGTTGCAGCATGATGACGTCAGCGGCTACGGGGGATTTGAATTTGTAGAGCATCGGTAGGTTCCTTGGAAAAGAGGGGTAAAGAACAATTTTGATTGTGCCGTGTCCGCATCGCCACCGCCGGTTCAATTCAATCGCGTGTCGGCTCCGTCGCCGGTGCGGATGTTGGTTATCACCGGCGCATCGGGGTTTGGCGAGAGCGGGGGCGGACGCGGGCCGTCGCGGTTGATGGCGTAGGGCGGCGTCACGGGCGCGCCGGGCGGGGCGATCCGCGCGCAATAGACAGGTTCGGGAATGTCGGTGTAGTCCAGCCGCGCCAGGCGGCCTTGTTCGCCCAGACCGAACTGGGCGCGCACGCTGTCGTCGGCATAGCGCAGCGGCGCGCTCTTGCCGCCGGCATCACCGGCGGGCGCGTCCGATGCTTGTGGCGCTTGGCGCGCCAGTACCGCGTGGCCGCTCATGCCGTCGAGCATGGCCATGTCCCGGTATAAACGCGCGGTAAAGCGCAGGTCGTGCGGGCATTGGTAGTCCAGCGGCGGCGCGTCTGGCAGCGCGCAACTGGTCAGCAGCGGGCCGGTCAAGCTCATCATGGCGACAAGGGACAATGGAATACGCCGCCAAACCTGCATGACGCGCTCTACAAAATATAGCGTGACAAGTCTTCGTCGCCGCTCAGTTCGGCCAGCCGCGCATCGACAAAGGGCGCGTCAATGGTGATGGTCTGACCTTGCAACCGTGTGGCGTCAAAGCTGACTTCTTCCAGCAGCCGCTCCATGACGGTGGACAGCCGCCGCGCGCCGATGTTCTCGGTGTTTTCGTTGACTTGGAAAGCGATTTCGGCCAGCCGCGCGATGCCCGCGTCGGTAAAGGCTAGCGTGACGCCCTCGGTGGCCAGCAGGGCCTGATACTGGCGCGAGAGCGAGGCATCGGTTTGCGTCAGGATGGCCTTGAAGTCCTCCACCGACAGCGAAGCCAGCTCTACCCGGATCGGCAGGCGGCCTTGCAGCTCCGGGATCAGGTCGCTGGGCTTGGCCAGGTGGAACGCGCCCGATGCGATGA
>JAIRQU010000140.1 GCA_031256305.1 Burkholderiaceae bacterium | reverse complement strand
CCCAGCGGCGGCGGCGACGTGCTGATGGGCAGTGTCACCACGCGCGAAGCCACGCTGCACCGGCGCGTGCAAGGGGCGCACATGCGGCTGGGCATTGGCGTAAGCGGCAACGACGCGGAAGCGGTGCTGCGTTCGCTGCCCAGTTTGGCGCTGCGCTACCGCGCGCAAGATCAGGCCGCGCGCGCGCTGGCGCACTGGTGCGCCGGGCAACCGCAGTTCGCGCAGGTGTTGCATCCGGCCTTGCCCGGTTCGCCCGGCCATGCCCATTGGCAACAGGTATGCGGCGCGGCGGCGGGCTTGTTCAGCGTGGTCGTTGATGCGCGTTACACGCCCGAACAGGTTGATGCGTTTTGCGATGGTCTCAAGCTGTTCAAGCTGGGTTATAGCTGGGGCGGGCCGGTTAGTCTAGTGGTGCCCTATGACCTGACCGAAATGCGCTCCGCCTGGCCTGCCCACTTGGCGCGCGGCACGGTGGTGCGTTTTGCTACCGGGCTGGAAGCCGTAGCCGATTTGCAGGCCGACCTGGCACAAGCGCTGGGGCGCTGGCTGCCGGGGTGAACGGCCTTGTCGGATAGGCGCCGTGCACCCTGCACCGGCATCGTCGGCGCCATGCGCCAGGAACTGGCGGCGGTGCTCGAACGCATGCCCGGCGAACAGCGGCAAAGCGCCGGCGGGCGCGATTTTTGGGCCGGTCACTGGTACGGGCACGAGGTGGTGGCCGTGCTTTCGCGCATAGGCAAGGTGGCCGCCGCCACCACGGCAACGGCGCTGATCGAGCGCTTTGGCGTTAACCGTATCCTCTTTACTGGCGTGGCCGGCGGGATCGGTGCCGGCCTGCGCGTGGGCGACGTGGTGGTGGCCAGCAGTTTCGTGCAGCATGACATGGACGCCTCGCCGCTGTTTCCGCGCCATGAAGTGCCGCTGTATGGACGCGCCCGCTTCGACACCGATCCGGCCTTGTCCGCCGCCCTGGCCGCCGCCGCGCGCGCCGTGCTCGCCCAGCTCGGTTCGGCCTTGGGCGCGGACGCCGCAGCCGCGTTCGCACTGCAAGCGCCACGCTTGCATCGGGGGCTGATCGCCAGCGGCGACCGCTTTGTCGCCACCGTCCTTGAGAGCGCCGCGCTGCGCCAAGCCCTGCCCGACGTGCTGGCCGTCGAAATGGAAGGCGCCGCCGTGGCCCAGGTCTGCCGCGACTACGGCGTGCCCTTTGCCGCCCTGCGCACCATCTCCGACCGGGCCGACGAGAGCGCGCACATGGACTTCATGCGCTTCATCGACCAGGTTGCCAGCCGCTACAGCGCGGCGATATTGGAAACGTATTTCCAGAACCTGTAGATGGTGGCCGGCGGCCTGTTTCCCATAATCCTGATGCCCATGGGTTATGGCCTTGCGGGTTTTATCGGCGGCGCGCTGGCCTCGTTTGTCTATAACCAGGTTGCCAAAATAGTGGGCGGCATCGAGATTGAGGTCGAGTAGCCTGTGCGGATCGGGGTGAATCCCGCGAACCCCGGCAACCCCAAATACCGCCATTGTTTCCCGGCACAAAAGCAGGGGGCTGGAAATATTTATTGCTTTTCCGCTGGCGTGAACGCGCAGCGAAGGAGCGGGACTGGCTGGGGAGATGTCCTCCGCGCGACCGTCACAAAATCGTCACAAAGCGCCTCTAGAGTATCGAACGTGTTCAATCCACATCACGAGAGGAAACCACGTGTTCAACATTCGATCCCTGCACGTCAGTGCATTCGTCGCGGGCTTGGCTTTGGCCGCTTCCGCGACCGTTTCGGCCCAAACCACCACGGTCACTGGCGCCGGTTCCACTTTCGCGCAGCCGCTGTATCAAAAATGGGCCGCTGAATACAACAGGGTCACGGGCGTCAAGCTCAACTACCAGGGCGTTGGTTCGGGCGCGGGCATCAAACAGGTCGAGGCCAAGACGGTGGATTTTGGCGCTTCGGACATGCCGCTCAGTGACAAGGATCTGCAAGCCAATAACCTGGTGCAGTTCCCGACGGTCGTTGGCGGCGTGGCGCTGGCGGTCAATCTGCCGGGCGTTAAACCCGGCGAACTCAAGCTCGACGGACAGGTGCTCGGCGATATTTATCTGGGCAAGATCACCAAGTGGAACGATCCGGCGATCAAGGCGCTCAACCCTGCGGTGAAGCTGCCTGACGCGATCATCATCCCCGTCAACCGCACGGACGGCTCAGGCACCACCTTTCTGTTCACTAACTATCTGAGCAAGGTCAATGCGCAATGGAAGAGCCAGGTCGGTTTCGACACCGCCGTAAAGTGGCCTTCTCCCAATGGCCTTGGCGGCAAGGGCACGGCGGGCGTTGCCGCGCAGGTGCAGAATCTGCCCAACGCCATCGGCTATGTCGAGTACGCCTATGTCAAGCAAAACAACATGACCTATACGTTGATGCGTAACGCGGCGGGCGACTTCGTTACGCCGGATATGGATACCTTCAAGGCCGCTGCCGCGGGCGCTGACTGGAACAAGACCTTCAATCAGGTGCTGACTAATCAGCAAGGCAAGAATGCGTGGCCGATTACCGGCGCGACCTTCATCCTGATGCAAAAGGCGCAGGACAAACCGGACCAGGCTGCTGGCGTGCTGAAGTTTTTCAATTGGGGTTACGGCAGCGCCGGCGACAAGATTGCCGAAGGCGCGGATCTGGTTTTCGTGCCGATGCCCGATGCGGTCAAGGGCGTGATCCGCAAGTCCTGGGGGCAGATCAAGGACGCTTCGGGCAAAGCCATTGCGTACTGAGCGCAAATGAGTGCCGCCAGAACCTGAGCACAATCTGAGCCAATCGAGCCAAACCTGAGCCAATGCCGTTACCGTTGTCTGCCGTTCCTCCCGTTCCTGCCACCGCATCTTCCGCGCGGGAGTTTGCTGCCCGGCGCCGCGCGCCTGGCGCGTGGACTGATCGCTGGTTCGGCTGGCTGGCCAAAGGCGCGGCGGGGCTGACGCTGATTCTGCTGATCGGGATTTTGCTGTCGCTGCTGGTGGGCGCCTGGCCCGCAATCCGGAAATTCGGTCTCGGTTTTCTGGTTACCACCGACTGGGATGCGGTGCAGAACATCTACGGCGGGCTGTCGATGATCTTCGGCACGCTGGCGACTTCGCTCATTGCCCTCATCATCGCGGTGCCGGTAAGTTTCGGCATCGCGCTGTTTTTGACAGAGCTGTCGCCTTCGTGGCTCAAGCGTCCGCTGGGCACCGCCATCGAACTGCTGGCCGCCGTGCCTTCAATCGTCTATGGCATGTGGGGCATGCTGGTATTCGGGCCAATTCTGGCGCGCTGGGTGCAGCGGCCGCTTCAGGCGTTGTTCAGCGGCGTGGATGGGTTGAGCGCGCTGATGGCCGGGCCGCCAGTCGGTATCGGGATACTGCCGGCGGGCATCGTGCTGGCCATCATGATTATTCCCTTCATCAGCGCGGTGATGCGCGATGTGTTCGAGGTCACGCCCGCGCTGCTCAAGGAATCGGCCTACGGACTGGGTTCGACCACCTGGGAAGTGGTCTGGAAAGTGGTGTTGCCCTACACCAAGGCCGGCGTCATCGGCGGCATCATGCTTGGCCTGGGGCGCGCGCTCGGCGAGACGATGGCGGTGACTTTCATCATCGGCAACCGCAGCCAGATGTCATCGCTGTCGCTGTTCCAAGCATCCAACAGTATTACTTCGGTGCTGGCCAACGAGTTCGCTGAATCGGGCGGCGGCCTGCATGAGGCGGCGCTGCTGTATCTGGGGCTGGTGCTGTTCTTTATCACCTTTGTGGTATTGGCGCTCTCCAAGCTCCTGCTGTTGCGGCTGGAGCGCAACGAAGGGGCGCGAACATGAACCAGGCGGCTTCCATGCCGGCGGATCGCGCCAATGCCGCGGTCGTGTACGGGCGGCGCTTTACCGTGCGCAAATGGATCAACCGGATTGCGTTGTCGCTTTCTTTGGCGGCAATGGTCTTCGGCGTGTTCTGGCTGATCTGGATTCTTTGGGATACGCTGCGCCTGGGTATCGGCGGACTGCGCCTGTCCACGCTGGTCGAGATGACGCCGCCGCCCAGCGAGGAGGGCGGCCTGGCCAATGCCCTCTTCGGTTCAGCCGTAATGGTGTTGCTGGCGACCGGCGTGGGCGCGCCCGTTGGCGTCATGGCGGGCATCTATCTGGCCGAATACCACACCAGTGGGTGGCTGGCGCGCGCCACGCGCTTCGTTAACGACATCCTGTTGTCGGCGCCCTCAATCGTGATGGGGCTGTTCGTCTATGCGCTGGTGGTCAAGAACACCAGGACTTTTTCGGGCTATGCCGGCGTGCTGGCGCTGGCGCTGATGGTGATTCCGGTGGTCATCCGCACGACCGAGGACATGCTCAAGCTCGTTCCCGCCAGTCAGCGCGAGGCGGCCTATGCGCTGGGCGCGCCCAAGTGGAAGGTGATTCTCGGCGTCACGCTGCGCGCGGCGCGGGCGGGCGTTATCACGGGCATACTGCTGGCGGTGGCGCGCATTTCGGGCGAGACGGCGCCGCTGCTGTTCACCGCATTGAGCAACCAATTCTGGAGCATGAATCTGGGCAAGCCGATGGCCAACCTGCCGATGACGATCTTGACCTTTGCCATGAGTCCTTACAACAACTGGAAGCAACTGGCATGGGTGGGCGTGTTCCTGATTACGCTGGGGGTG
>JAIRQU010000097.1 GCA_031256305.1 Burkholderiaceae bacterium | reverse complement strand
TCCAGTCGGGGTTGTTGGTTTGCCCCAGGTCGCCGTTGAAGTCGCTGGCGCGCAGGTAGCTGTCGGGCACGCCCACCGCGCTGCCGTCGGGCAGCGTGTGCGGGCGCAGCAGCACCAGCATCGGCAGATCGGTGTAGCGGCGCGCGTAATCGTCGAAATAGGCGCTGCGCTTGTTGAAATAGAACTCCTTGAGCGCCACATGGCCCAACGCCATCGCCAACGCCGCATCGGTGCCCTGCTTGGGGTGCAGCCACAGGTCGGAGAGCTTGGCGACCTCGCTGTAATCGGGCGTGACGGCCACCGTCTTGGTGCCCTTGTAGCGCGCCTCGGAAAAGAAGTGCGCGTCGGGCGTGCGCGTCTGTGGAATGTTGGAACCCCAGGCGATGATGTAGTTGCTGTTGTACCAGTCGGCCGATTCGGGCACGTCAGTCTGCTCGCCCCACACTTGCGGGCTGGACGGCGGTAGGTCGCAATACCAGTCGTAAAAACTCATGCACACGCCGCCGATCAGGCTCAGGTAGCGGCTGCCGGCGGCGTAGCTGACCATGCTCATGGCCGGAATGGGCGAAAAGCCGACGATCCGGTCCGGACCGTGGGTCTTGATGGTGTACACGTTGGCCGCCGCGATTAACTGGTTGACCTCGTCCCAGGTGGAGCGCACAAAGCCGCCCATGCCGCGCATTTTTTGGTAGTCGCGCCGCGCTTGCGGGTCCTGCGCGATCAGCGCCCAGGCATCGACCGGTGATTGGCTTACCTTGAGCGCGGCGCGCCAGCGCTCGATCAGGCGGCCGCGCACCATCGGGTACTTGACGCGGTTGGCGCTGTACAGATACCACGAATAGGAAGCGCCGCGCGCGCAGCCGCGCGGCTCGTGGTTGGGCATGTCCCAGCGCGTGCGCGGGTAATCGGTCTGCTGGGTTTCCCAGGTCACGATGCCGCCCTTGACGTAGATCTTCCACGAGCAGGAGCCGGTACAGTTCACGCCGTGGGTGCTGCGCACGATCTTGTCGTGCGCCCAGCGGTTGCGGTAGGCGTCTTCCCAGGCGCGGTCCTCGCCGGTGACGCGGCCATGGCCGCCCGCGAACGCCTCGCGCGATTGGGAGAAATACGTCAGTCGATCCAGAAAGTGGCTCATAAGATTGATGGGATGGATGGTGTCAAGGGTTTCCCGTTCAGCACGGCATCTCGGCGCGGCGGCGCGAGTAGTACCACCATGTCATCATGGCGCAAATCGCGTAAAAAACCGCGAAAGACCACAATGCCGCCTCAGGCCCTCCGGTAACGGTGATCGAGGTGCCGTAGCTCTTGGGAATAAAAAATCCCCCGTAAGCGCCGATGGCCGCGGTAAAGCCGATGCAGGCCGCGCCCAGGATTACGCCTTCCCTGGCGGCGTCCGCGCGCTTTTGCGCATCCTGGCCCGCCGATTCGCGCGCCTTGAGGGTGTTGAAGATTACCGGGATCATGCGGAAGGTAGAACCATTGCCGATGCCGGTGTTGAGGAACAGGATCAAAAAAACCACGAAAAAGCCCGCAAAGCTGCCCGCAGCCGGACCAAAAGGCAACGCCCAGCCGCCCGCGCCCTTGGGCAGAAAGACCAGCACGCCCAGCACGGCGAGCGCCATCACGGCAAAGTTCCAGAACGTGACCACGCCGCCGCCGATCTTGTCCGAGAGCCAGCCGCCAAAAGGCCGGATCGCCGCGCCCACGAGCGGCCCCAGCCACGCATAGGCCAGCGGGTTGACGCCCGGAAACTCGTTCTTGATGAGCAGCGGAAAGCCCGCTGAAAAGCCAATGAAGGAGCCGAAGGTGCCCAGGTACAGCACGCACATGAGCCAGTTGTGCTTGCGCACGAAAATTTCGGCCTGCGCGCCAAAGGAGCCTTTGGCGTCGGCCACGTTGTTCATGCCGAACCACGCGGTCAGGGCGGCCAGGGCGATCCACGGCACCCAGATGAAGGCGGCGTTTTGCGTCCAGATTTGAATGCGCGCGCTGCCTTCAAGGATGGTTTGCGGATTGCCGCCGAAGATGCCCAGCATGCCCATGCTGACCACAATCGGGCTGAGAAACTGCACCGCCGAGACGCCCAGGTTGCCCAGCCCGGCGTTGATGCCCAGCGCCGAACCTTTGCGCGCGGTCGGAAAGAAGTAGGCGATGTTGGCCATGCTGGAGCTGAAATTGCCCCCGCCCAGGCCGCACAGCAACGCCAGGATCAGCAAGGTCGGGTAACTGGTGGCGCTGTCCTGCACCGCCAGGCCCACGCCGATGGCTGGAATCAGCAACGAGGCGGTGGACAGCGCCGTCCAGCGCCGCCCGCCCACTAGCGGAATCATGAAGGCGTAGAAGATGCGCAGCGTCGCCCCGCTCAATGACGGCGCGGCGGCCAGCCAGAACAACTGGTTGGTCGAGTACCGAAAACCCAGCGCCGGCAGGTTGACCGCCACCACGCTCCAAACCTGCCAGACGGCAAAGGCCAGAAACAGCGCCGGGGCCGAAATCCACAGATTGAGGCGGGCGATGGCTTCGCCCTGGCGCTGCCAGAAAGCCTGATCTTCGGGCGTCCATAGCGTGAGCGTTTGACCGCGCAACCTGCGCGCCGCTGGCTGCGGGTCGTCGATTGCCGCGCTCACACCGTGGTGGGTCATGCGCAGATACTTTCTCTTGGCTGGCGTTACCGCACTTGGCCGGGCGTCCAGAACCGGCCGCTATGCTCCACGTCGTAGAGCACGCCGCCCTTGTGCGAGTACACGGCCCAGGTGATGATGACGCAGACGACATAGAAGGCCAGGAAGACCCACAGCGCGCTGCGCGGGCCCACGGTCGCGTACAGCGCCGGGATCAGGAAGAACCCGTAGGCGGCGATGGCGGCGGTAAACCCGGTGATCGCAGCCGATTCCCTTTCGGCCTCATGCACCCGCTGTTCGGGCGTGGCACCCGGCATGAGCCGGATCATTTCCTGGCGCATGATGTTGGGAATCATCTGGAAGGTCGAGGCGTTGCCCACGCCTGTTGCAAAGAACAGCAGCATGAAGCAGGTGAAAAAGCCCCAGAACGCGCCCGGCTGATCCTTGATTCCGATGAAGTAGATGACGCCCAGCACGCACAGGATCATCATGACGAACACCCATAACGTGACGCGCGCGCCGCCCCATTTGTCCGAGATCCAGCCCGTCAATGTGCGCGAGAGCGCGCCAATCAGCGGCCCCAAAAAGACGTAATGCATGGCGTTGACGGACGGAAACATGTTTTTCGTCAGCAGCGGAAAACCGGCGGCGTAACCGATGAATGAGCCGAAGGTGCCCATGTACAGCCAGCACATCAGCCAGTTGTGCTTGCGCTTGAAGATCACCGCTTGATCGGCAAACGACGCCTTGGCTGAGGCGATGTCATTCATGCCGAACCAGGCCGCCAGCGCGCAGATGATGATGAAGGGGATCCAGATAAAAGCGCCGTTTTGCAGCCAGATGTTGTGCGTTGCGCCATTGGGCGCCTTGGCGATCAACGGAGCGCCGCCGAACGTGCCAAGCACGCCCGCGGTAATGACCAGCGGCACGACGAATTGCACCACGCTCACGCCCAGGTTGCCCAGCCCGGCGTTGAGCGCCAGCGCATTGCCTTTTTCCGCGCGCGGGTAGAAAAAAGAGATGTTGGCCATCGACGAGGAGAAATTGCCCCCGCCCAGCCCGGCCAGCAGGGCCAGGATGGCGAATACGATGTAGGGCGTGGACGGGTCTTGCACCGCGTAGCCCACGCCGATGGCCGGAATCAGCAGCGACAGGGTGGTCAGCGTGGTCCACAGCCGCCCGCCGAAGATCGGCACCATGAAGGAGTAGAAGATTCTGAGCGTGCCGCCGGACAGTCCGGCCAGCCCGACCAGCCAGAACAACTGGCTCTGCGAAAAGTTGAAACCGACTGATTTCAGATTGGGCACCGCGATGGACCACACCTGCCAGACCACGAAGGCCAGCAGCAGCGCCGGTATCGAGATCCACAGGTTGCGGCTGGCAATGGACTTGCCCGTGCCTTGCCAGAACGCCGGATTTTCGGGCGTCCAGACCGTTAATGTTCTGCCGCGCGATTGGCCCGCGGCCTGAGGGGTTGTGCTCATGATGCTGTCCTTGCTACGTTGGTACGGGTTGAAATCTTCAAATGTTTTCAAAAAGGGGATTGGTCAGGCGCGGCGGCGGATTTCGGTGAAGTACATCCAGATCAGCGACGCGCACACCACGGCGAACATCAGCATGAAGGCCGTCGAGCGCACGTGGGTCAGGTCTTGCAACTGGCCAAACATGATCGGGAACAGAAAGCCGCCCATGCCGCCGGCCAGCCCGACCGCGCCGCTGACCGCGCCCACGTTGGCCGGGTAATCGTCGCCGACGTACTTGAACACGCTGGCCTTGCCCACGGCGATCACCACGCCCAGCAAAAACAGCATCGTGGTGAAGGCGTACACGTTCAACCCGCCGTCCTGAAGGGTCTTGGGGCCTGGATAGCTGAGGATGAGCAGGCAAACGCCGCTCACCAGCAGCACCCAGAAGGTCACGCGGTGCGCGCCGAACTTGTCCGACAGCACCCCGCCAACGGCCCGCACCAAGCCGCCGGGCAGGGCAAAGCACGCCGTCAGCAGTCCGGCCGCGGGCAAGCTCATGTCATATTCGCCCTGGAAATACTGCAACAGCCACAGGCTCAAGCCCACATAGCCGCCGAACACGAAGAAGTAGTACAGGCAGTACTTGAGCACCTTGAGGTCGCCCATCACGCGCAACTGGTCGGTCCAGCTCGTGGTGCTGGGCACTAGGTGCGCCGGGTTGCTGGCGCTGAATGCCCAGAATATGACCACCGTGGCCAGCATGATGGCCGCGTACACGTGCGGCACCGACTTCCAGCCGAAAGCCACAATCAGCGCCGGAGCTAGGAACTTGTT
>JAIRQU010000069.1 GCA_031256305.1 Burkholderiaceae bacterium | reverse complement strand
AACCCACTGCTGAACGGTCATTACACGGGCAGCGCCGCGTCATCCTGTATGGCCGACCCGGCGCGGACGAGGCGCGCATGATCACCGCCGCGCGGCAGGCGCGGGCGCACGAGTTCATCGGCCAGTTGACCGACCCCAAGGGGCGGCGCGGCGACGACGCGCACGTGGGCGAGCGCGGCGTCAAGCTCTCCGGCGGCCAGCGCCAGCGCGCAGCCATCGCGCGCGTCATCCTCAAGGACGCGCCGATTCTGATTCTGGACGAGGCCACCAGCGCGCTCGATTCGGAAGTGGAAGCGGCCATTCAGGACAGCCTGCAAACGCTGATGCAGGGCACGACCGTAATCGCCATCGCGCACCGCCTGTCCACCATCGCCGCGCTGGACCGCCTGGTCGTGCTCGACGCCGGCCGCATCGTCGAGCAAGGCACGCACGCCGAGTTGCTGGCGCGCGGCGGCCTGTATGCGCGCCTGTGGGCGCGGCAAAGCGGCGGCTTTTTGGCCGAGTGCATTGAGGATGACGCGGCGCTGCCCGTGTAATGACCGTTCAGCAGTGGGTTTGTGTGTTTTTAACAACATAATTCCGTTTTTTGCATTTGTTATCTCACGCAGAGCATCCATGAGGGTGTATAAAACACTTGTCACCAAAATTAGTGACATATTTCACATAGGAGGATAGAGATTATGAATTCATCCATTGCAAGCCGCAGGTTCCATGCCAGCAAACTTCATGTTGTATAAGGAGCTTGACATGAAAAATATCATCGCTATGACGGCCATTGTTGCCTGTACCCTTACTTTAACCGCTTGTGGCGGTGGAGGGGGGGACGACAGCAGCAGCGGCGCCTTGAGCCGGGCTGATGAAGGGATTTGGAGCAATCTCGATAGCGGGGGGCAGTACGGGATGCAAGCGGTTATTCTTAGCGATGGCACGTACTGGGGCGTTTATGGTCCGATTCGGAATAATATATTTGAGTCGATAACAGCGGATGTCTTGCAGGGTACCGCCAATGTCAGTGGAAACAATGTTTCAGGCACTTATACCGATTTTTCGGATGGAGGAATCTTTGGCGTTTTTAATGGTACTTACTCCGGCACAGTATCAGCTCAGAACAATATCAGTCTGACTTTCAATGATCCCTCGAATATGTTAATATCGACGTCTCCGTCGATTAATATGAGTTATGACGGTATTTACAATCAAACTGTTTCGCTTTCAGTAATTACAGGGAACTATCTTGGATATTACTGCGAAATTAATCCCGATGCACCTTCCCCTGGTTTCTGTAGCGGTTCAAATAGTAGCACAAATTTGACTGTTTTAGGTTCCAGCCTGACCCTGCAACAAGTCGGAAACGCCACAACGACAATGACTGGTACCATAGCGCCGCACGGAACGGGAACGGTAAACGTGTTCGATGTCAGCTTCACCAGTGCTGCCCCACCTGGTACTACGGGAACAACTTATAAAGGTATTTTGTTCCAGACTTCTTCCGGCAATACCGAAATAATTGCTGCTGCAGAAAATGGCGGCTATTTTTATCTAGGCACCAAACAAAATTGATTCCAAATACCGCACCCAAAATCAAATAGTCCGGCCTTGTGCTGGGCTATTTTGTGAGGGTATTCACAACAGTTTATTCACTTATTTGTGACTTGTAACAAGGAGCTTGACATGAAAAATATCATCGCTATGATGGCCGCTGTTGCCTGTACCCTTACTTTAACCGCTTGTGGCGGTGGTGGAGGAGACGACAGCGGTAATGGCACCTTGAGCAGGGCCGATGAGGGGATTTGGAGCAATCTCAATGGCGGAGGCCAGAATGATGCCACGCAGGCGGTTATCTTGAGTGATGGTTCGTATTGGGGCATCTATGGCTTGGTAGGTGGTCCATGTAACCCGGCAGGTATTTTGCAGGGTACCGCTAGTGTTAACGGCAGCAGTGTTTCAGGCACCTATACGGATTTTTCGTCTGTTGATCTTGTAACCAGTGCAGCCATTTCCAATGGGACTTACTCTGGAACGGTATCGGCTCAACACACTCTCGATTTGATATTCAATGAGCCTTCAAATACAATATCGACCGGCCTGGCGACATGGAACGGCAACATGAGCTACGACAGCTCTTACAACCAGCCCGCCTCGCTTCCGGCTGTCGCGGGTAACTATGTAGGGGGAGGCTGTGAAACCAATCCCGGCGGGCCTGCACTTCTTCCTGGGCAATCTCCAGTTCCAACCCTGCCAATTATAACCATTTCAGGTTCAAATCTGACTTTGTTCAGCGCGGACGGAAACACCGTGATGATGAATGGTACTATAACACCCCACGGAACGGTAAATGTGTTCGATGTCAGTTTGACTACTACCACGGGTAATTATACATCACCATATGGTTACGTAACACCATATGGTCAGTATGGTGCTACCAATGCACCTGTACCTACGGGAACGACTTATAAAGGTATTTTGTTTCAGACTTCCGGCAGTCAAACTATCGAAATAGTTGCGACAGCAGGAAACTTCGGTTATTTTTATGAAGGTATCAAACAAAACTGATTCCAAATACCGTACCACAAAATCAAATGGCCCGGCCTTGTGCCGGGCCATTTTTTATGGATTGTCCATGCCGCGCGTCGCTCATGGTCTGCACCGTGCCAACCTCCAGCACGTTTGGCCGAACGCGCTTTTAAGGAATCAGGCAACGCCGGGCCGCCACGACCAGCGCCAGCGCGCCATAGGTGGCCATGCGCCCGTCGTGGCCGGTGATAACCAGGCTCGCCAGCAGCACGGCGCTGCCCAGGCCCCAATCGAGCAGCAGGCCGCGCCGCCAGCGCCGGGGATGCGCTAGGGCGCGCGCCGCTTTGCGGCGGATCAGCCCGTCCCAAGCCGCCAGCGCCAGCGCCAGCCAGAGCGCGGGGGCGATGAAGTTGACGAGGTGCCAGAACCAGCCGATGGCGTTCATGCCGCAGTGTTAAAAGCTGTGCTTGGCGACAGGCGCGCAAAAGCCAATATGCTCTGGCGCTGTCGCAAAAGGATACAAATTTTATAATTCAGCACAATGTCAGTATGGGCCTTGGGACTGAACCATAACACCGCGCCGCTGGACTTGCGCGGGCGTTTTACGTTCACATTCGATCAGCTTGCTCCGGCGTTGCAGGGGCTGCGCCAATGCTTTACGCGCAGCCCGGAAGCGGCGATTCTGTCCACCTGCAATCGCACGGAAATTTATTGCGCGTCCGAGCGCCCGGATTTCGAGCACGCCTTTGGCTGGCTGGCGCGGGTGGGCCAGGTCGCTGGCGGCGACTTGCGCGGGCACACCTATGTCTTGCAGGAAGGCGAGGCCGCGCGCCATGCCTTTCGCGTGGCCAGCGGGTTGGACAGCATGGTGCTGGGCGAGTCGCAAATTCTGGGCCAGCTCAAATCCGCCGTGCGCGCGGCCGAACAGGCCGGGGCGCTGGGGGCCACGCTTAACCACCTGTTTCAGCGTAGCTTTGCGGTGGCCAAGGCGGTGCGCAGTTCCACGGCCATTGGCGAGCATTCCATCAGCATGGCGGCGGCGGCGGTGCGGCTGGCGGGCAATTTGTTCGAGGACTTGGGTCGCACGCGCGTGCTGTTCGTGGGCGCGGGCGAGATGATCGAGCTGGCCGCCGCGCACTTTGCCGCCCGGCATCCGCAGTCTATGGCCATCGCCAACCGCACCGCCGAACGCTCGGAAAAGCTGGCCGCGCGCCTGGGCGCATCGACGATGCGGCTGGGCGATTTGGCGGGCAGTCTGCACGCTTTCGACATCGTGGTCAGTTGCACGGCCAGCCAGTTGCCCATCATCGGCCTGGGCGCGGTCGAGCGCGCGCTCAAGGCGCGGTTGCACCGGCCCATCTTCATGGTCGATCTGGCGGTGCCGCGTGACATCGAGCCGGAAGTCAAGGCGCTGGGCGACGTTTACCTCTACACCTTGGACGACTTGGCGCAGGTGGTGCAAACCGGGCAGGCCAGCCGCCAAGCCGCCGTGGCGCAGGCCGAGGCGATTGTCGAAACGGGCGTGGAAAACTTCATGCGCTGGATGGCGCAGCGCGACCCGGCGCAAGGCATGGTGCCGCTGATCCGCCAGTTGAACGAACAGGCCGATGGCTGGCGCGCGGTGGAACTGGTGCGCGCCAGGCGGCGCTTGACCAAGGGCGAGCCGGTCGATGAAGTGCTGGATGGTCTTGCGCGCGGCGTGGCGCAAAAGTTTCTGCATGGCCTGCTGGCCGAGCTGCACGCCGCCGACCCGGCGCGGCAAGCGCAGATGGCCGACTTTATCCAGCGCTGCATGTTGCGCGGCAAATAAGGCCCATGAAAAACGGGGCCTTGCGGCCCCGTTCAGGTTTAGGCTGCGCTTGTTGGCAGCGCATGGACGATCATCAGTTCTTTGCCGCGCGGCCTGCCACCAGCGGATAAACCACGCCGGCAATCGCAGCGCCAATGATCGGGGCGAGCCAGAACAGCCACAGTTGACCAATGGCCGCGCCGCCCACGAACAGCGCCGGAGCGGTGGAACGCGCTGGGTTGACCGAGGTGTTGGTCACCGGAATCGAGATCAGGTGGATCAGCGTCAGGCACAGGCCGATGGCGATTGGCGCGAGCTTGCCTGGCGCGCGTTCGTCGGTCGAACCCAGAATCACGAACAGGAAGACAAAAGTCATCACCACTTCGCAGACGAACGCCGCCACCATCGAGTAGTGGCCCGGCGAATGATCGCCATAGCCATTGGTGGCAAAACCGCTGGCCACGACATCGAAGCCCGGCTTGCCGGTGGCGATCAGATACAGCACCGCCGCGCCCACGATGGCGCCAATGACCTGCGCGATGATGTAGGGAATCAGGTCGCGCGCCGGCAGGCGTCCGGCCACGGTCAAGCCAACGCTGACGGCCGGATTGAGGTGGCAGCCGGAAATATGGCCGATGGCAAACGCCATCGTGAGCACGGTCAGGCCGAACGCCAGGGCCACGCCCGCAAAACCGATACCCAAGTTGGGGTAAGCCGCCGCCAATACCGCGCTACCGCAGCCGCCCAGCACCAGCCATGCGGTACCTACTGCTTCGGCAGTCAGCCGTTGAGTTAAAGAAGGCATAACAGAAATATCTCCTAAAGAAACGGTGCGGGAGCATATCGCAAAACAAAGACGGAAAAGTGTGAAAAATTTCACACAATGGTTTTGTTTGATCTTTCCCATATGGCATACCCGTTAACGGCGGCACAATCGCGCGGATGAAACTTGCCACCTGGAACGTCAATTCCCTGACCGTGCGCCTGGCGCATGTGCTGGACTGGCTTGCGGCCAATCCGGTGGATGTGCTGGCTTTGCAGGAGATCAAACTCACCGGGGACAAATTCCCGTGCGATGCGTTGCGCGCGGCGGGTTACCAGGCGCAGGTGTTCGGCCAGAAGACCTATAACGGCGTGGCGTTGCTGACCCGTGCGCCGCTGGCCATGACGGAGGTGGCGCGCGGCATTCCCGGTTACCCGGACGAGGCCGCGCGCGTCATTGCGGGGACGGTGCAGGGCGCGGGCGGCCCGGTGCGCGTGGTCAACGGCTATTTCGTCAACGGCCAGGCGCCCGGCAGCGAAAAGTTCGAGTACAAACTGACGTGGTTGCGCGCGCTGCGCGATGCGCTGCGCGAAGAACTGGCCGCGCACCCGCGCCTGGCGCTGCTGGGCGACTTCAACATCGTGCCCGAAGACCGCGACAGCTTCGACCCCGTGGGGCTGGCCGGCACCATCCTGCACACCGATGAAGAACGGGAGCATTTCCGGCAGCTTTTGCGGCTGGGCCTGATGGATGCCTTCCGCCTGTTCGAGCAGCCGGAGAAAAGTTTTTCGTGGTGGGATTACCGGGTGCTGGGTTTCCAGCGAAACCGGGGGCTGCGCATCGACCACATTCTGGTCAGCCAGCCGCTGGCGGCGCGGGTGAGCGCCTGCGCCATCGACCGCGCCCCGCGCAAGTGGCCCAAGTCCAGCGACCATGCGCCGGTGGTGGTGACGCTGGAATAAGCGCGGACTTGTGGGGCTGCGGCGCTTCAGGCCCAGTTCCAGGGCATCCGCTGCAACAGCAGGGCCATGCCGCAAAAGCCGGTGATGCCGGCAAAGGTCAGCCCTGCGCCGACGGCCGCCGACAACAGATAGAACCACGGCGACACGGCAAACCCCAGGATTGCGCCGAGCAGCGCCAGCAAACCGGCGGCAATCTGTACTTGGCGCATCAGCTCCAGAGGCTGCTTGCGCTGCCCCTGCACCGGCAGACCGGCGGCCTGCCAGCCTTGCAGCCCGCCTTCGAGCAAATAGGCGTTACACGGCGTCGATGCGGCCAGCTTGGCTGCATTCATCGCGGTGCGCTTGCCGCTCAGGCAATGGAAGATTACGGCCTTGCCCGCCACTTGCGGCAGCAGGCCCGGCAGTTGCGCCAGCGGCAGGTTGACTGAATCGGCGATGCGCTGCCGGGCGTATTCGGCTGGGTCGCGGATGTCGATCAACAGCGCGCCCTGATCGAGCAGTGTCTTGGCCTGGTTGGCGGTGATGGTTTGCACGGACAATTTCTCCACGGACAGCGGTATTTTCGCCGCCCTTCTTGCGCCCTTCTTGTATCGCACAAAGATCGGGGCCGGAGCCGCGCGAAATTTCGATGAGATCAACCGCGCCGCGATGACCGGCCATGCCAATGGTCTGGGGCGTGACGCCCAATAAAAACGCCGCGTGGCAAGAGCCAGCGCGGCGTCGCAGATTTATCCAATGCGCGGTTCCCGCATGGAGCGGGCCGCGCAGGTATAAATCTTCTTACGGGTTGATGCGGTTGATTTTGGCACCTTGCAGCGAGGCGCCAGCTTCCAAACCGACATTCGTCAACACATAGCCCACTATCGGCTGCTGGATGGTATGGCTGTCCACCGAGGCGTTGGCCCCTACCTTGGCAACGGTCACGGTGGCATCGGCGCCGACGGTCCAGCCGTTGCTGTTGCGGAATTTGTCCAGCGCTTCCTTGGTATTGAAGATGTAAATAATAGCCCTGGACTGGCCGCCCGCTTGCAGGCCAATGGAACCGGCAGTGGTGCTGTAGTAGTTTTCCGTGCGGCCATTCACGCGCAACGCGCCTTTCCCGTATTCGGCGCCGACGATAAGACTGCCGCCCACGACCGACGGGAATACCAGCACGCCATTGGCTTTCTGCACCATCTCGCGCGTACCCGGCACGGTGTTGTACAGGCGCGAGAGCGTTGCACCCACATTCGTGTCGATGGCCTGGCGCGCGCTTTGGGCCGAGCCTTGCGAATCGGCAGGGGTGGTGGTGCAGCCGGTCATGGCCATGCCGCCAATAGCCAGCGCAGCGGCAACGCCCAGAGTTTGCAGTTTCATGTTACGAAAAATCATGATTTCATATCCTCTCAGTTAAATACCGCAGCGATTGCGTCTACCACCGCTCACGCCGTAATCTAACTATAAGCCTATTCGCTGCCGGTGTCCCGTGAAATAGTGCCAGGCGTTGAATTTGTTACAACCCTTGCCTCGGAGCAATACCCGGCGCGAAGCCTCTAGGCGTCTGTCGTAATGGGGTTTTCCGCCGCAGTGCCCTGTTGGCGCTCCAGGTCCAGCAGCCAGCGTTTGCGCGCCAGTCCGCCGCCGTAGCCAGTCAAGGCGCCGTTGCCGCCGATGACGCGGTGGCAGGGCACGACGATGGCGATCTTGTTGTGCCCGTTGGCGGCGGCTACCGCGCGCACGGCCGCGCTCTGGCCGATCTGCCGGGCCTCTTGCGCGTAGCTCCAGGTCGCGCCGTAGGGAATGGCCAGCAGCGCACGCCAGACGCGCATCTGGAACGGCGTACCGATCCAGTCCAGCGGGACATCGAAACGCTGGCGCTGACCGGCAAAGTAACCGTCGAGTTGCGCCTGCAACTGCTCCAGCGCGGCGCTGGGACCGTCCGCCGCTAGGCCGCGCACGGCACGGACTTGCGCCAATTCCTGCTCCAGCCGCGCCGTGCCGTCGATGAATTCAAGCAGGCACAGCCCGGCATCTGAAGCCAGCGCCAGCATGTCGCCCAGCGGCGTGGGGATTTGGCACGCAGTCAGTGGCATGTGCGCTTCCTTGTCAAACGGATATTGATCCGCCGTGTTGCAGCCGCGCCAGGCGCGCGTACAGGCCGCCGGCGGCCAGCAGCGCGGCGTGCGTGCCCTGCTCGGCAATGCGGCCTTGTTCCAGCACCACGATGCGGTCGGCGTTCTCGATGGTCGAGAGCCGGTGCGCGATGACCAGCGTGGTGCGCCCGGCCATCGCACGGTCGATGGCCTTTTGCACCAGACGTTCGCTTTCGGTGTCCAGTGCCGAGGTGGCCTCGTCGAGCAGCAGCACCGGCGCGTCCTTGTACAGCGCGCGGGCAATGGCCAGCCGCTGGCGCTGTCCGCCCGACAGTTGCGTGGCGTTGTGCCCCAGCACCGTGTCCATGCCTCGCGGCAGCGTGGTCACCAGGTCGGCCAGGTGCGCCGCTTGCAGGCATTGCCGCACGCGCTCCGGGTCAATTTGCGCCGCGCCCAGCGCCACGTTGGCCGCGATGCTGTCGTTGAACATGGTCACGTCCTGGCTGACCAGCGCGAACTGGTCGCGCAGCGCTTGCAGCGGCCAGGCGGCGATGTCGATGCCATCCAGCGTGATCTGGCCGGAAGTCAGCAGTACAAAGCGTGGCAGCAGGTTGACCAGCGTTGTCTTGCCCGAACCGGACGGGCCGACCAGCGCCACCGTTTCGCCCGCGCGGATGTCCAGATCAATACCGGCAAGCGCCGCCGGGCCGTCCGCGCGGTAGGCCACGCACGCGCTGCGCAGGGCAATGTCGCCGCGCGCGTGTCGGGGCACGGCGGCGGGGGCTGCATTGGCCGCGCCCGATGCGGCTCCGTCGCGTTCGGGCTGCACGGTATCGAGCAGATCCAGCCCGCGTTCAAGCGCTGCCAGCCCGCGCGTGATGGGGTTGACCACGTCGGCCAGCCGGCGCATGGGCGCCACCAGCATCAGCATGGCGCCAACGAAGGCGGCAAAACCGCCCACCGTAATAACCTGGGCGCCGGCATGATGCGCCGCGCGCCCTTGCGAGAGCGCGATGACGAGAACTACCGACAGCGAAATTGCCGCCACCGATTGCGTCAGCGGCGTGATCGCCGCCGAGGCGCGCGTGGCCTTGAGCGCCAGCACGCGCAAGCGTTGGCTCAATACCTCAAAGCGCGCGGCCTGCGCGGCTTGCGCGCGGTGCAACCGCACCATGCGGTGCGCCAGCACGTTTTCTTCCACTACATAGGCCAGCGCGTCGGTGGCGATCTGGCTTTGCAGCGTGACCGCGTGCAGGCGGCGGCTGAGCACCTTCATGATCCACGCCGTGCAAGGCCCCAGCACCAGCACGATCAGCGTGAGCTTCCAGTTCAGGTAAACCAGATACCCCAGCAGCGCCGCCACCGTAAAGCCGTCCTGCGCCATCATCAGCATGGCATGCACCAGTTGCTGCGAGCCGTTCTGCACCTCATAGACGAGGGTGTTGGCCAACTGGCTGGCCGATTGGCGCGTAAATAGCGTCAGGTCGGCCTTGAGCAGCCGCTCGAACAACTGGGCGCGCAGCGTCAACATGCCCTCACCGGTAATGCGCGAGAGCGCGTACTGCTGGCCGAACTGCGCCAGACCGCGGATGATGAATAGGCCGATGATGGCTACCGGCGGCATCCAGATCGGCAGCGCCCCCTGCGTAAAACCGTTGTCCAGCAGCGGCTTGAGCAGCGCGGGCATGGCCGGCTGGGTGAGCGAGCCGACAATGGTCGCCACGATGGCCAGCGCCCAGCCCATGCGGTAGCGGCTGAAATACGGCCACAGCCGCGCCAGCCGCTTGACCAGCGAGGCCGGGCGCTGCCGGTCGGGCGCGCAAGGGGGTGAAGAGCTGGGACTGGACATGAAGAGGCGCGTGTTACACCATGTCCGCGCTCAGTCCCGCTGTCTGGCTGAAGCCGCTATCGACGTAGGTGATCTCGGCAGTCACGCCCGCAGCCAGGTCAGACAGCAAAAAGGCCGCTACGTTACCCACATCGTCGATGGTGACGTTGCGGCGCAGCGGTGCGGCCTGAGCCACGTAACCCAGCAGCTTGCCGAAATCCTTGATGCCGCTGGCCGCCAGCGTTTTGATCGGCCCGGCGCTGATGCCGTTGACGCGGATGCCGCGCGGCCCCAGCGCCTCGGCCATGTAGCGCACGCTGGCTTCCAGACTGGCCTTGGCCAGCCCCATGGTGTTGTAGTTGGGGGTGGCGCGCAGCGCGCCCAGATAGGTCAGGGTCAGCAGCGCGGCCTTGTCGCTCAGGTACGGCAGAGCGGCCTTGGCCATGCCCGCGAAGCTGTAGGCGCTGATGTCGTGCGCGATGCGGTAGTTCTCGCGCGTCAGGCCGTCGAAGAAGTTGCCCGCGATGGCTTCGCGCGGCGCAAAGCCGATGGCATGCACGAAGCCGTCAAAGCGCGGCCAGTGCGCCGACAAGTCCTGGAACAGGCGCTCGATCTGCTCGTCGCTGCCCACGTCGCAGTCGAACACCAGTTGCGAGCCAAACTCCGCGGCAAATTCGGTGATGCGCCCCTTGAAGCGCTCGCCGACATAGCTGAAGGCCAGCTCGGCCCCCTGCGCATGGGCCGCGCGGGCGA
The DNA here is from genome assembly GCA_031256305.1 of Burkholderiaceae bacterium. Lineage (GTDB taxonomy): Bacteria > Pseudomonadota > Gammaproteobacteria > Burkholderiales > Burkholderiaceae_C > Ottowia. The sequence continues at coordinate 677 of JAIRQU010000069.1, read as the reverse complement.
TGCCGTAGGCGATGGAGCGGTTGGACAGCACGCCGGTGATGAGCAGCTTCTTGCCAACCAGAAAGCCGTTGGGGGCGGGGGCAGTCATGCGGGGAATCTCCTCGGACAGTTGCATCGTGAAAAAAGACCGGCGGGATTGTCGCATGAGGGCTGCGATCCTGTCCTTCAAGTTTTGATGCAAGCCCCGCGACGCGCCGCCTGTGACGTTTGGCCGCTGCGGCTTACCCCAAAGTAGGGGTATTGCCCGGAAAATGACGTTCACATGCGATGATGAGCGCTGACGTTCACGCCATGTCCGCCTTTCTTTCATCACGGTTGCGCAAAACGCTCGCCTGGCTGGCGCTGTGCGCCATGTGCTTTGGCGCGGCGGCACCCACGATTTCCCGCTGGCTGGCGGCCACGGCGCAGGCCGCCGATCTGGTGGCGATCTGCGATGGGCGCGGGCTAGAGCTGGTGCCCGCGCCGCAAGTCCAGGCGCAAATACAACAGACGCAACAGACGCAGGCGCGCGGGCGAGGCCAGCCGCAGCAAGACCAGCGTCACGGCGGTTCCGGCGGCGGTTCGTCCGATGGCGATTGCTGCTCGTTTTGCGCGCTGCTTCATCACTGGCCCGGCGCGCCCGCGATGGCGGTTGATTTCGCGCCGCCCGTGCCGCTGCCTGCCGCGCACGGCGTTAC
>JAIRQU010000027.1 GCA_031256305.1 Burkholderiaceae bacterium | reverse complement strand
TCCATGAAACGTTTTATTATCAGACATAGGAAAAGAGTATAAATGCCGGATGGAATGTCTGTCAAATGAAGGTACAATATTTCCTTTTTTGACCGAAATCATGCTGAAAAAAATAGTGGTGCGCGGCGCGCGCCAGCACAACCTGAAAAACATCAGCCTGGAAATTCCACGGAACAAATTGACCGTGATCACGGGGCTTTCCGGCTCCGGCAAATCCAGCCTCGCTTTCGACACGATCTATGCCGAAGGTCAGCGCCGATATATTGAATCGCTGTCGTCATACGCCCGACAGTTCCTGGAGCGGATGGAAAAGCCCGACATCGACAGCGCCGAGGGGCTGTCGCCGGCCATCAGCATTGAGCAGAAGGCCACCAGCCACAACCCGCGCTCGACCGTGGGCACGGTCACGGAAATCCACGATTACCTGCGCCTGCTGTTCGCGCGCGCAGGCACGCCCTATTGCCCGGAGCACGATTTGCCGCTGGCGGCGCAGACCGTCAGCCAGATGGTCGATGCCACGCTGGCGCTGCCCGGCGAGGCGCGGCTGATGATCCTGGCGCCAGTGGCGCGCGGCAAAAAAGGCGAGTCCGGCGAGCTGCTGGCGCACCTGCAAGCGCAGGGCTACGTGCGCTTTCGCATCGACGGGCGCATCGTGGAAGCCGGGGCGCTGTCCGCGCTCAACAAGACCGAAAAACACGATCTGGACGTGGTGGTTGATCGCCTCAAAGTCCGTTCAGACGCCGCCGCCCGCCTGGCCGACAGCATTGAGGCGGCGCTGCGCCTGGCCGAAGGGCGCGTGATCGTGCTGGAGGCCGACAGCGGCGCGGAGCACCTGTTCAACGCGCGCTTTGCATGTCCGTCGTGCGGCTGGGCCATCGCGGAGCTGGAGCCGCGCCTGTTCTCGTTCAACGCGCCGCAAGGCGCATGCCCGGCGTGCGAGGGCCTGGGCACGCAAGCCTTCTTCGACCCGGAACGGGTGGTGGCCTTCCCTTCGCTGTCGCTGGCGGGCGGCGCCATCAAGGGCTGGGACCAGCGCAATGCGCACGCTTTTGCCCTCATCGAAAGCCTGGCCGCGCATTACAAGTTCAACGCGCAAACGCCGTTCGAGCAACTGCCCGCCAGCGTCCGCAACGTCATCCTGCACGGTTCGGGCGAGGAAGAAATCCGGTTCAGCTACGCGACGCAAAGCGGCAGCTTCGCAGGCAAGAAAGTCACCCAGAAGCATCCGTTCGAGGGCATCATCCCCAATTTTGAGCGGCGCTGGCGCGACACCGATTCCGCCGTGGTGCGCGAGGAACTGGCGCGCTACCGCGCCCACCGCGTCTGCCCCGAATGCGGCGGCGCGCGTCTGGCGCGCACCGCGCGGCACGTATTTATCGGCGAAGGCGAGCAGCGCCGCGCGATCTACCAAGTCAGCCGCGTCACGCTGGGCGAGGCCAAGGCGTATTTCGATGCGCTGGCGCTCACCGGCGCCAAAGCCGAAATCGCGCGCAAGGTGGTCAGCGAAATCAACGCGCGGCTGGCGTTCTTGACCGGCGTGGGGCTGTCCTACCTGAGCCTGGAGCGCGGCGCGGACACGCTTTCGGGCGGCGAGGCGCAGCGCATCCGGCTGGCCTCGCAGATCGGCAGCGGCCTGAGCGGCGTGATGTACGTGCTCGACGAGCCAAGCATTGGCCTGCACCAGCGCGATAACGAACGCCTGATCGCCACGCTGCACCGCCTGCGCGATCTGGGCAACACGGTGATCGTGGTCGAGCACGACCCGGACATGATGCGCGCGGCCGACTGCATCATCGACCTGGGGCCGGGCGCGGGCGTGCATGGCGGGCGCGTGATGGCGCAAGGCAGCTTTGCGCAGATCGCCGCCGCGTCCGATTCCATTACCGGCCAATACCTGAGCGGCGCGCGGCGCATCGCCGTACCCAAACGGCGGCATAAGCCCGCCGCGCCCGTGCCGGACGCAACCCGGCCCGCGCCCGATGGCTGGCTGCGCGTGCGGGGCGCGCGCGGCAACAACCTCAAGGACGTAATCGCCGATTTCCCGCTGGGCCTGCTGACCTGCGTAACGGGCGTTTCCGGTTCGGGCAAATCGACGCTGGTCAATGACACGCTCTACGCGGCTGCCGCGCAAGCCATCATGCGCGCGCAGACCGAACCCGCGCCGTGCGCGGACATCGAAGGCTTGCACCAGTTGGACAAGGTGATCGCGGTCGATCAAAGCCCTATCGGGCGCACTCCGCGCAGCAACCCGGCCACCTACATCGGACTGTTCACCCCGATCCGCGAGCTGATGGCCGGCACGCCCGCAGCGCGCGAGCGCGGCTGGGGGCCGGGGCGCTTTTCCTTCAACGTGGCGCAAGGCGCGGGCGGTGGGCGCTGCGAAGCCTGCCAGGGCGATGGCGTGGTCAAGGTCGAAATGCACTTTCTGCCCGACATCTACGTGCCCTGCGATGTCTGCCACGGCCAGCGCTACAACCGCGAAACCCTGCAAGTGTCCTGGAAGGGCCGCAACATCGCGCAAATCCTGGACATGACGGCGGAAGATGCGCTGGCCTTTTTTGCCGACCAGCCGTCCATCGCCCGCAAACTGCAAACCTTGCACGATGTGGGACTGGGCTATCTCACGCTGGGACAAAGCGCCACCACGCTTTCGGGCGGCGAGGCGCAGCGCGTCAAGCTGGCGCTGGAACTCTCGCGCCGCGACACCGGCAAAACGCTCTACATCCTCGACGAGCCGACCACTGGCCTGCACTTTGCCGACATCGACCTGCTGCTCAAGGTATTGCAGCAGTTGCGCGCGGCGGGCAACACCATCATCGTCATCGAGCACAACCTGGACGTGATTAAAACCGCCGATTGGGTAATCGACCTGGGGCCGGAAGGCGGCGCGGCGGGCGGGCGCATCGTCGCGCAGGGTGCGCCCGATGTCATCGCGGCCAGCCCGGAAAGCTACACGGGGCGCTACCTCAAGCCCTATCTGGAGTAGGCGCCATGCACGGCTTGCGGCCAAAGCGCCGGGATTGGGCCGATGGCGGCTCCCGCGCCAACGCCGCGACCCCGATGCGCATCCGCCACGCCTGCCCCATGCCCGCCCCGCCGCCGGCCTTAACCGCATGGCTGACCATACTTGCGTCCGGGCACGCTGCCGCTTTCGGGCGTGGCCATCGCGCAAGGCAGCGCGCGGGCGGCATGGCGCGGCGCTTTCGATCTCATGACTGCCGCGCTGGCGCTGCTGACGGCCATACTGCTGCAAATTCTGTGCAATCTGGCCAATGATTACGGCGACGTGCGCAGGGGCTGCGATGGTTTCGCGCGCATCGGCCCCCGGCGCGCGCGGCTACCACGCCGCCGTGCTCACGCTGGCACCCCTGTGCCTGGCGGTTTTTGCCGCGCAGGCGCTTGGGCATCAATGCGCATTGCCCACCCGGCTTTTTCACGCAAGAAAAGATAAAAATCGGGTCTCGAACTCATAGCCCGCGCCGGGCGGCGCTGCCCGGACACTCGCCGGGGAAAATCCGCCCGCTCCACGCTTGCGTTCGCAG
>JAIRQU010000281.1 GCA_031256305.1 Burkholderiaceae bacterium | reverse complement strand
AGGATGAGCCTGGGCTTGAGCGCCAGGCTCACCGGCCCATATTGGACAAAACGCCACTTCAGTCCGACCTCGGTATCGTTCCAGCCGGAACTGGAATCGCCGCCATGCACATAGGACGGACTGAGATAAACATCGGTCTGATCGTTCAGACCATAGGTCAGCGTCGCATCCCCTTCCTGTTGCCATCCGGTTGCCGGTTGCCAGGCCGTGCGTTGAGCGCCCAATTCAAGCTGCCAATGTCCCCTGCCCTGAACATTAGGATCATCGGATACCAGCGGTTGTGTTGCGTGGACGGCCAGCGGGACATAAAGCACGGCCACGGCAGCCAATACAGGCAACTTGTTCATGGAGGCGGATCATATAGAGCGCAGCGTTTCTGCGGCCCTCAAACAAAAACCCCGCCGCGGCGGGGTGCAGGACTGGCGCTTGTGCCCGATCAAGCCATATGCAGGCCGCCGTTGCAGGGAAATTCAGCGCCGGTGGTAAAGCCTGAATCCTCGCCCGCCAGCCAGGCGACGATGGAGCCGATTTCCGCAGGGGTGCCCAAGCGTTTGACCGGGATGGTCGCAACGATTTTCTCCAGGATTTCAGGCTTGATGGCGCGCACCATGTCGGTGCCAATGTAGCCTGGGCTGACCGTGTTGACCGTGACGCCCTTGCTGGCCAGCTCCTGCGCCAGCGCCATGGTAAAGCCGTGCATCCCGGCCTTGGCCGCCGAATAGTTGGTCTGGCCAGCCTGGCCCTTGGCGCCATTGACCGAACTGATCTGGATCACGCGGCCCCAGCCTTTTTCCACCATGTCGGGAATAACCTGCTTGGTCACGTTGAACATGGAGTTGAGGTTGGTGTCAACCACCGAGTCCCAATCATCGCGCGTCATCTTCAAGAACATGCGGTCGCGCGTGATGCCCGCATTGTTGACCAGCACGTCGATGGGGCCATGCTCGGCCTTGGCCTTGGCAAAGGCGTCCACGGTGGACTGCCAGTCGGCCACATTACCCACGCTGGCGTAAAAGGTAAAGCCATCGGCCTTTTGCTCGGCCAGCCATTTCTGCGGATCGCGCATGGCGCCGCAGCCCGCAATGACTTTGAAACCATCCTTGTGCAAACGCCGGCAGATCGCGGTGCCGATGCCACCCATGCCGCCGGTGACGTATGCAATTTTCTGAGCCATGTCTGTCCCCCAATCAAGAAAAAGGAAAGGTCGGCGATTGAAGATCGCACCGCCCGCGACCGGGCCAACCAAACTGGCCGCAAGCGGTTTTTACTGCATCAGCCTTGTTCTCACCGTTCCAGCGTCATGGCCACGCCCATGCCGCCGCCCACGCACAGTCCGGCCAAGCCTTTTTTGGCGTTGCGGCGCTGCATTTCATACAGCAGCGTAACCAGAATGCGGCAGCCCGATGCGCCGATGGGATGGCCGAGAGCGATGGCGCCGCCGTTGACGTTGACCTTGGCTGGATCCACGCCCAGCAGCTTGTTGACGGCTGCGGCCTGCGCGGCAAAGGCCTCGTTAAGCTCGAACAGATCCACGTCGCCGACGTTCCAGCCCGCGCGCTGCAAGGCTTTTTGCGATGCCTTGACCGGCCCCAGGCCCATCACCGCCGGTTCCAGCCCCACCGTGGCAAACGAGACGATGCGCGCCAGCGGCTTGAGGCCCAGCGCGGCGGCTTTCTGGGCGCTCATGACCAGCACCGCGGCCGCGCCGTCGTTGATGCCGCTGGCGTTGCCGGCGGTCACGGTACCGTCTTTGGCAAAGGCGGGCTTGAGCCGGGTCAGCGCCTCGGCCGTGGTCTTTTTGTTGATGAACTCATCGCTGTCGAAAACGATGGGGTCGCCCTTGCGTTGCGGCACGGCAACCGGCGCGATTTCGTCCGCGAAGCGCCCCGCGTCCTGCGCGGCGGCGGCCTTTTGCTGGCTGCCCAGAGCCAGCGCGTCCTGCATCTCGCGCGTGATGCCTTCCTGCCTGGCGACGTTTTCGGCGGTAATGCCCATGTGGTAATTGCCGTACACGTCCCACAGGCCATCGACGATCATCGAGTCCTGCAACTTCCAGTCGCCCATGCGCTGCCCGTCGCGGCTGCCAGGCAGCACGTGCGGGCTGATGCTCATGTTCTCCTGCCCGCCGGCCACGCCGATGTCATAGTCGCCCGCGTTGATGGCTTGCGCGGCCAGCATCACGGACTTCAGACCCGATCCGCACAGGGCGTTGATGGTCATGGCCGGCGCGTCTTTGGGAATACCGGCCTTGATGAGCGCCTGCCGCGCCGGATTCTGGCCGCAGCCTGCCGCCAGTATCTGCCCCATGATGACCTCGCCGACCTGCGCCGGGTCCAGCTTGGCGCGCGCCAGCGCCGCCTGGATGACGACACTGCCCAGATCGGCAGCCGGGGTTTTAGCCAGTGTGCCGTTGAATTTACCAACCGCAGTACGCGCCGCGGAAACGATCACGATGTCTTGCATTTGCGCTTCTCCTAAAAAAACACTTGCTCTTTCAGACCTTGGCCTTGACGTAACGTCCCGGCGCCGGTTCAATGACGCGGTATGCGGGCGCCTTGCCGTACTTGCCCGGCGCGGCAACCTGCCGTCCCGCGTGCCCCCGGAGCCAGGCCGCCCAATCGGGCCACCAGCTACCGGGGTGTTCCTTTGTGCCCGTCAGCCAGGCGTCGAACGCGGCGGGCAATTTGCCATCCTCGCGCAGCCAGTAGCTGCGCTTGTTGGCCGCTGGCGGGTTGATGACCCCCGCGATGTGGCCGGAAGCGCCCATCACGAAACGACTGTGCCCCGGCAATACTTGCGTGCTGGCGTAAGCGCCGCGAATCGGCACGATATGGTCTTCGCGCGAACCGTAGATATAGACGGGTATGTCGATCTTGCGCAAGTCAATCTTTTCGCCGCACACCGTGCATTTGCCGGGTTTGACCAGGTTGTTTTCCAGATAGGTGTTGCGCAGATACCAGGCGTAG
>JAIRQU010000272.1 GCA_031256305.1 Burkholderiaceae bacterium | reverse complement strand
TGTTCGAGGTGGTGGGCATTACCGACATCGTGGCCAAGAGCCACGGGTCGAGCAACCCGTACAACATGGTGCGCGCCACGTTCGACGCGCTGGCCAATTGCACTACGCCCGCCGAGGTGGCCGCCAAGCGCGGCAAGCCGGTGGAAGAACTGTTCGCTTAAATCGAAGGACGCTTGCGAAATGGCAAACGACGGCAAGAAGACCCTGAAAGTGCAGCTCGTGCGCAGCCCGATCGGCTGCAACGCTTCGCACCGGGCGACGGTGCGCGGCCTGGGGCTGGGCAAGCTCAATAGTGTGCGCGAGCTGGAAGATACGCCAGCGGTGCGCGGAATGATTAACAAGATCGACTATCTGGTCAAGATCATTTGAAGGAAAGCGGCGACATGGAACTCAACACCATCAAACCCGCCGAAGGCGCCAAGCGCGTCCGCCGCCGCTTGGGGCGCGGCATTGGTTCGGGCCTGGGCAAGACAGCCGGGCGCGGCCACAAGGGCCAGAAATCACGCGCGGGCGGTTATCACAAGGTCGGCTTTGAAGGCGGCCAAATGCCCATGCAACGGCGTATGCCCAAACGCGGCTTCAAATCGGCGGCGCTGCGGCTGACCGCTGAAATTACGCTGGCCGACCTGGAGCGTCTGGCGCTGGCCGAGGTCGATCTGCTCGCGCTCAAGCAAGCCGGGCTGGTCAAGCAGTTGGTCAAGACCGCCAAGGTCATCAAGAGCGGCGCGTTGACCCGCGCCGTCAAGTTGACGGGCATTGGCGCGACAGCGGGCGCCAAGGCGGCCATCGAGGCTGCGGGCGGCGCACTGGCCTGATTTTTCAAGAACAATTGCGCAATGGCCACTAACGCGAACCAGATCGCAAAACCCGGCAAGTACGGCGACCTGCGCCGTCGGCTGGTGTTCTTGCTGCTTGCGCTGGTCGTCTACCGGATCGGCGCGCACATTCCCGTGCCCGGGATCGACCCGGATCAACTGCGGCAACATTTCAACCAGCAGCAAGGCGGCTTGCTCGGACTGGTGAACATGTTTTCGGGCGGCGCATTGCGGCGCTTCACGGTCTTTGCGCTGGGGATCATGCCCTATATTTCCGCGTCGATCATCATGCAGTTGATGACCTACGTGCTGCCTTCTTTTGAGCAGATCAAGAAGGAAGGCGAGGCGGGCCGCCGCAAGATCACCCAATACACGCGCTACGGCACGGTGGCGCTGGCGCTGTTTCAGTCGCTGGGCATCGCGGTCTGGCTGGAATCGGTACAGGGCATGGTAATCCACCCCGGCCTGGGGTTCCGTTTGACGGCGGTGGTCAGCCTGACGGCCGGCACCATGTTTCTGATGTGGCTGGGCGAGCAGATTACCGAGCGGGGCCTGGGCAACGGCATTTCAATCATCATTTTCGCCGGTATCGCATCGGGCCTGCCCAACGCTTTCGCCGGGATGCTGGAACTCATCAACACTGGCGCGATGAGCATCATCGCGGCGCTGTTCATCCTGGCCGTGGTGTGCGTGGTGACCTATTTCGTGGTCTTCATCGAGCGCGGGCAGCGCAAGATTCTGGTCAACTACGCGCGCCGTCAGGTGGGCAACAAGGTCTATGGCGGACAGTCGTCGCACTTGCCGCTCAAGCTGAACATGTCGGGCGTGATTCCGCCGATCTTTGCTTCGTCGATCATCCTGCTGCCCGCGACTGCCATGGGCTGGTTCAGCGCGGGCAAGTCGATGCGCTGGCTCAGCGATATTGCCGCCATGCTCACGCCCGGTCAGCCCATATATGTGCTGCTGTATGCCGTGGCCATTATTTTCTTCTGTTTTTTCTATACCGGGTTGGTATTCAACAGCCGCGAGACGGCGGACAATTTGAAGAAAAGCGGCGCTTTCGTGCCGGGCATCCGTCCGGGTGAACAAACCGCCCGTTACATCGACAAGATCCTGATGCGTCTAACGCTGGCCGGGGCCATTTATGTGACCCTGGTCTGCCTGCTGCCGGAAGCGCTCATTCTTAAATACAATGTACCGTTCTACTTTGGCGGTACGTCGTTGATGATTCTGGTGGTGGTAACCATGGATTTCATGGCCCAGGTGCAGAATTACATGATGAGTCAGCAATATGAGTCATTGCTCAAAAAGGCTCATTTCAAGACCACGCTGCCAGGGTAATGACAGGGTCATTGGAATTGAATGGACGGACACAGAGTTTCAGGAGAATAGCATGAGAGTTTCCGCATCGGTAAAAAAGATTTGCCGCAACTGCAAAATCATCCGCCGCAAGGGCGTGGTGCGCGTTATCTGCACCGACCCGCGGCATAAGCAACGTCAGGGTTGAGCGCATCCCGCGCGTGTATCCCCCTGTAGAGGACGAACCAAATGGCCCGTATTGCCGGTATCAATATCCCGCCGCAGCAGCATGCCGAAATTGGCTTGACCGCCATCTACGGCATAGGCCGCACGCGCGCGCGCAAAATCTGCGATGCCTGTGGCATCGCTTACGTCAAGAAGGTCAAGGATTTGACCGACGCCGAGCAGGAGAAAATCCGCGACCTGGTTAACAAATACACCGTCGAGGGCGACCTGCGCCGCGAAACGACGATGAACATCAAGCGTCTGATGGACATTGGCTGTTATCGCGGCCTGCGGCATCGCCGCGGGTTGCCCGTGCGCGGTCAGCGCACGCGCACCAACGCGCGTACCCGCAAAGGCCCGCGCCGCGCCGCCCAGTCGCTCAAGAAATAACCCGCAAGGAAATCCAACATGGCCAAGGCACCCGCCAGCAACAACGCCGCCCAGCGCGTGCGCAAGAAGATCCGCAAGAATATCTCCGACGGCATTGTGCATGTACATGCGTCGTTCAACAACACCATCATCACCATCAGCGACCGGCAGGGCAATGCGCTGTCGTGGGCGTCATCGGGTGGGCAGGGCTTCAAAGGCTCGCGCAAGTCCACGCCGTTCGCGGCCCAGGTGGCCTCGGAGTCCGCGGGCCGCGCGGCGATGGATCAAGGCATCAAGAATCTGGACGTGGAAATCAAGGGGCCGGGTCCAGGGCGCGAATCCTCGGTGCGCGCGCTGGCCGCGCTGGGCATTCGTATCAACTCGATTGCCGACGTGACGCCCATGCCGCACAACGGCTGCCGTCCGCAAAAGCGCCGCCGCATTTGAGAACGTTTCCGTTTTTTAACCCAAGCCCACTGCCGACGGTCAATGCGCCGCCGGCTCCCGCAGTTGCCATGCAATCTGCGGCAGACATGAAACCAAAGGAAGATAGCAAGTGGCACGTTACCTAGGCCCCAAGGCCAAACTCTCCCGCCGCGAAGGCACGGACCTGTTCTTGAAGAGCGCGCGGCGCTCGATCAGCGACAAGGCCAAATTCGAGGCCAAGCCCGGTCAGCATGGTCGGACATCGGGCCAGCGCACATCCGACTACGGCGTGCAACTGCGCGAAAAGCAGAAGGTCAAACGCATGTACGGCGTGCTGGAAAGGCAATTCCGGCGCTACTTTGCCGAGGCCGAACGGCGCAAGGGCAACACCGGCGTGAATTTGCTGTTCCTGCTCGAATCGCGCCTGGACAACGTGGTCTATCGCCTGGGCTTTGGTTCCACGCGGGCCGAGGCGCGCCAACTGGTCAGCCACAAGGCGATTCTGGTCAATGGCCAGCCGGTCAATATCCCCTCGTTCCAGATCAAGCCGGGCGACGTGGTGGCCGTGCGCGAGCAGTCCAAGAAACAGGTTCGGGTGCAGGAAGCGTTGCAACTGGCCGCTCAAATCGGTTTTCCCGATTGGGTCGAGGTCAATGCCGACAAGGCCGAAGGCACATTCAAGAAGACGCCCGACCGCGACGAGTTCGGCGCCGACATCAACGAGTCGCTCATTGTCGAGTTGTATTCACGTTAACCGATGGGCTGCGCGGGCGCGGCCTGTGCAGCCATTTGTTTTTTCCCCCGTCGCAGGCATTGCGACGGGCACCAGCCTTACCGGTGTAACGAGCCGGGGGTATTGAGAGGAAGTCGAGCCGATGCAAACCCAACTGCTGAAACCCAAGGTCATCAACATTGAACCGCTGGGACCCAACAAGGCA
>JAIRQU010000256.1 GCA_031256305.1 Burkholderiaceae bacterium | reverse complement strand
CGCCGCTCATCACGCGCATCAAGCCCGGCGTAGTGCGCGTGCAAACCGCCGCGGGCGGTGAGGAATTCATCTTCGTCGCGGGCGGCATTCTGGAAGTGCTGCCCAGTCGCGTGACCGTGCTCTCGGACACCGCCATCCGCGGCAAGGATCTGGATGAGCAAAAAGCCAACGCCGCCAAGAAAGAGGCCGAGGAAGCGCTCAAGAACGCCAAGAGCGAGCTTGACATGGCCCGCGCCACGTCGGAGCTGGCCGTGCTGGCCGCGGAAATTGCCGCCCTGCGCCAATATCGCCAAAAGCGCTGAAAATACCGCGCCGGCCCGATCCAGACGCAGCGCGCCCGCCATCGGCGGCGGGCACAGCGGAGATTACGGGCGGCGATGATGAATTAATTTGGACCCATCTTGGGTAGTGTTTCCATGACTGAGTCGTTTACCTATGAACAACTGATCGCCTCCGGCGAAGGGCGGCTTTTTGGGCCTGAAGCTGGGCGTTTGCCGCTGCCGCCCATGCTCATGTTCGACCGCGTCACACGCATGGACAGCGACGGCGGACCGTACAGGCATGGCCGTATCGAGGCGGAACTGGACATCAGGCCCGATCTGTGGTTCTTCGACTGCCACTTCCAGAATGATCCGGTCATGCCCGGTTGCCTGGGGCTGGACGCCATGTGGCAGTTGATCGGCTTTTACCTGACCTGGCTGCGCCTGCCAGGGCGCGGGCGCGCCCTGGGCGCGGGCGAGGTCAAGTTTTCCGGCGAGGTCGGCCCCGGCATCAAACTGGTGCGCTACGAAATCGACATCAAGCGCGTGATCCGGCGCAAGCTCAACATGGCCATCGGCGACGGACGGCTGCTGGCCGACGGGCAGGTGATCTACACCGCCAACGATGTGCGCGTGGGCCTGTTTGGCGCGCAGCGCGACCACGCAGAGATACGGCAAGGAGCGGCGGCATGAATGGCATTCCTCGCGGACCAGGCGTGCGGCGCGTGGTCGTCACCGGCGCGGGCATCGTTTCGTGCATTGGCAATGATCTGGCGGCCGTCGAGCAAGCGCTGCGAGCCGACGCCAGCGGCATTCGCGCCATGCCGCAGTTTGCCGAAATGGGGCTACGCAGCCAGATAGCCGGGCAGCCGCAGATTGATTTGCAAGCGTGCATCGACCGCAAGCAATTGCGCTTCATGGGCGATGCGGCGGCCTATGCGCACGTGGCGCTGGAGCAGGCCATCGCACAAGCGGGCCTGACGCGCGCCGAAATCTCGCACCCGCGCACCGGCTTGATCATGGGGTCGGGCGGGGCCTCGCCCGCTAATCAGATCGAGGCCACCGACACGCTGCGCAGCAAGGGCGTGCGGCGCATCGGGCCGTACCAGGTCACGCGCTGCATGAGCAGCACCGTTTCGGCCTGCCTGTCCACCTATCTGGGCATCAAGGGCATCAACTACACCATCACCTCGGCCTGCTCGACTTCCGCGCATTGCATCGGCGTGGCGGCGCAACAAATCGCCTGGGGCATGCAGGACGTGGTGTTCGCCGGCGGCGGCGAGGAGCTTTCCTGGGGCCTGGCGATGCTGTTCGACGCCATGGGCGCGCTTTCCAGCAAGCGCAACGGCCAGCCCGAAAAAGCCTCGCGCCCGTATGACGCGGACCGCGACGGTTTCGTGATTGCCGGCGGCGGCGGCGCGGTGGTGCTGGAATCGCTGGAGCGCGCGCGCGCGCGCGGCGCGCGCATTCTGGGCGAGATCGTGGGCTTTGGCGCTACCAGCGACGGCGCGGACATGGTGGCCCCTTCGGGCGATGGCGCGGTAGCCTGTATGCGCCAGGCCATCGAGGGCATTGACGGCCCCATCGACTACATCAACACCCACGGCACATCCACCCCCGTGGGCGACGCGCCGGAACTGCACGCGCTGCGCACGGTGTTTGGCGACAGCGTGCCGCCGTTTTCATCGACCAAGTCGCTCACCGGGCATTCGCAGGGCGCAACCGGCGTGCAGGAGGCCATCGATTGCCTGCTGATGTTGCAAGGCGGCTTTATTACCGGCTCCATCAACGTTGACACGCCCGACCCGGCATTGGGCAACCTGCCCTTGGCCACCGCTACCCGCGCCGCGCCGCTCAGACAGGCGCTGTCCAACAGCTTCGGCTTTGGCGGTACCAATGCCTGCCTGGCGCTGCGGCGCTGGGACGCATAAAAATCCTTGCGTCACGGCAACCCCGCGCCTGAATCGCCGGTGCCCATGGGCGGCGGACCAATCCGGCCCAGGCGGCTTTTGAGCGTCTGCGGCTGGCCGGTAAGGATGGCCGCGTAATCGGTGGTGTTGGCCAGTACCTGCTGGACGTAATTGCGCGTTTCGGCAAGCGGAATGTTCTCGACCCAGATCGCGCCTTCGAGCGTGGGTCCCATGCGCCACGCGCGCGGATGGCGCGGACCGGCGTTGTAGGCGGCGGCGGCCAGGGGCTGTGAACCGTCGAAGTCGTCCAGAATGAGCTTGAGATAGCTGGTGCCCAGCAGCAGATTGGTCGAGCGTTCTTGCAACTGACCGGGGCTGTAGTCCAGCCCGATGCGCCGCGCCGTCCAGCGCGCGGTAGCGGGCATGAGCTGCATCAGGCCCGATGCGCCCACGCTTGAGCGGGCCACGGTGATAAAACGGCTCTCTTGCCGGATCAAGCCATAGACGTAGGCCGGGTCGATGCCCGCCTGCCGCGCGGCGGCTTGCACCGCACTGCGGTAGGGCATGGGAAAGCGCTGGCTGTAATCCATGAAGCCGCGCGTGCGGTCGCTGGTGTTGATGCAGCGGTCCCAGACCTGGGCTTGACAGGCCAGGGCCGCCGCCGCGTACCGTTGGCGGTCGCTCATGCCGCCTTTTTGATATAGGTTGGTCCAGTAGTTCCACTCGCGCACGCCCTCTGGCCGCAAGCCGATGGCAATCATCAGCAGCGCGCGGGCCAGGCCGGGGTTGCGGCGCGCGGCGTCTGTTTCCTGCGCGGTCAGCGGCGCGGGCGCGGGCGGCACGGCGGTGTCGCCGCCCAGTTCCTCCAGCGCCAGCTTGGGGTAATAGCCGCTCACGCCGGCGATGCGCGCCAGGTCTTTCCCCGCGGACAACTGATCCGCGGTCGAGCGGGCCAGCGCGATGCGCGCGCGCGCCGACCAATAGACCCACGCCGGACTTTGCCGCGCCGGGCCGCGCATCGCGTCTATGGCCGCTTGCACCGCTTGCCAGCGCTCTTGCCGCAACGCCGCGCGCGCCAGCCACGCCAGCATGTCATCATTCAAGTCGGCCAGCCGTCCCACATGGGCGTAGTCGTTCAGCGCATCGCCCGACAGATGCAACGCCGCTTCCTTGCCGATGGCGCCCCAGACCCAGTTGCGCGCTTCGCCGGGCAGCGCACTGCCCCAGCGGTTCATCAGCTCCGCGGCCTGATCCGGGTCTTGCGCGGCGGCCTTGACCAGGGCCAACGCCACAAGCTGCGCGCGCACCGCCGGCTGCCAGCGATCCAGCGAACTGCCGAACAGATAGCGCACGGCGCTATCCTGGATTTGCGCCACATCCGTGTCCGCCTGCGGCGCGGCCAGCGCCGCTGCCGCGCGCGCCAGCGCCTGGCGGCCCGCTTCCAGCGCGACGCGGGCGCGCCGCCACAAATCGGTGTCGGTCATTTGTCCGCGCTGGTGCAACACATTGGCGGCCAGCAAGCAGCCATCGTCCAGGTCGCGCTGGGCAAACCAGTTGCGGCGCGCCTGCGCCGCGTCATCGGCGCTGACGGTCGCGCCTTGCAGCGCGTCCATGGCCACCGCATAGCAAGCCACCTGCGGGTCGTCGCGCATCCTGAAATTCAGGTATTCCGCCGCAAAGCTGGCCCAATCGCGGCGCTTGCCCGCCACCAGCAGCCAGTCGTTGCGCAGCCGGTCTTCCTGATACGTGCCGGCCCAGCGCTGGAGAAACGCCTGCACCTCGGCGGGTTGGGCCGATTCCAGGCGCGCCTTCAACGCCCAATACGCGGCCCAGGGTTCGAGCGGATGGCCGTGCGCCAGCGGCAGCAGCGCGGTCAATTGCGCCTGGTCGCCGCGCACGAACGCGTCGTGCATGTCCAGAATGACACTGTTGTCCGCTGGCGCGGCAGACCAGTTGATCGGCGCGGCGGCCAACGCTGGCTGCGCTTGCGCTACTGGCGGCTGGCGCGGCGGCATCTGGGGCAGCGGCTGAGACGGCGTTTGTACCAGCGCCCGCATGGGCGCGGGCGGCGCGGACGCAAGGCGCGCGCTTTCGGGCGGGGACGCCGCGCAGCCCGCTATATCGGCCAGACAGGCCGCGCCGGTCAGGACGGCGGCGGCCAACGGTGTCAGAATAGTTCGGTAATACATTCGCCAATTATGGGATTTGACAAAAAGGCCGCGCGCGAACGCTTGCTACACGCCCGCTTACATCTGGAAGACCGCCCGGCGCGCACTGCCGCGTTGCGGGACGTGATGCGCGCCTGGCTGCTGGGCCGCGCCGATACCGTCATCGGCGCATATTGGCCGATCAAGGGCGAGTTCGACCCGCTGCCCGCGCTGCACCGCTGGAAGGAAGACGGCGAAT
>JAIRQU010000054.1 GCA_031256305.1 Burkholderiaceae bacterium | reverse complement strand
GGTTGATTCAATGCACCGGCAATCCGCGCGTCTGGGCGGCAAAGGCGCTTGCCTTAAAATTGCGGGCAGTCCGCTCGCTTGTAACTTTGGCCGTTGCCCAACACGGCGCAACGGTTGGTGGCGCGTAAAGCCGTGCCGCCAGCCTGGGAAATCACCCTTCTTTATTATTCAAGCCACACACGAAAGCCGACTCCATGAGTGAAACCGCATCTGCTTCCAAGGCCACGCCAACCCGGCGGCCCGAGTTCCGCAACCTCAACCTGCTTTCCGACATCCGCGGCTATCGCCTGCCGCCCGCCGGGTACATCTCGATCCTGCATCGTGTTGCCGGGCTACTGATTTTTATTTTGCTGCCTTTTGTGATCTGGTTGCTGGACGTATCGACGAGTTCGGAGATTTCGTTCGAGCGGTTCGCGGCGGCCTATACGGTCGGCGTGGGCTTTATCCCTGCGTGGTTCATCAAGCTGGTGACGCTGGCGCTGATCTGGGCCTACCTGCACCACTTCTGCGCGGGCGTGCGCCACCTGTGGATGGACGCCACGCACAGCGTCACCAAGTCGTTCGGCAAGTCGTCGGCCATCGCCGTGCTGGTCATCAGCCTGCTGCTGACGGTGATCCTGGGCGCCAAGCTGTTCGGCGCTTATTAAACCCCGAAGGAGTCGCTCTAAATGAATAACGTCAATTACGGATCCAAGCGCACCGTTGTCGGCGCGCATTATGGCTTGCGCGACTGGCTCAGCCAGCGCGTGACCGGCGCGGCGATGGCGGTTTTCACCCTCGTGCTGCTGGTGCAAGTCATTCTTGCGCCGGGACATTTGGGCTACGACACCTGGGCCGCGATTTTCAGCGCCCAATGGATGAAGTTTCTCACCTACGTGGTCATCCTGTCGCTGGCCTGGCACGCCTGGGTGGGCGTGCGCGACATCTGGATGGATTACGTCAAATCCATGGGCTTGCGCCTGTTGCTGGAGGCGCTGACCATCGCGTGGCTGATCGGCTGCGCCGGCTGGGCCTTGCAGGTGCTGTGGCGCCTGTAATCGAATGTTGACCGGCGCCAAGGCGGCCAACAACCGGGTAACGTTATTTCGCATATCACCATGAGCTATACCAAAGACAAAGTCATCACCCGCCAGTTCGACGTGGTTATCGTCGGCGCGGGCGGATCCGGCCTGCGCGCCGCGCTGCAACTGGCCCGCGCGGGGCTGAACGTAGCCTCGCTCTCCAAGGTATTCCCCACCCGCTCGCACACGGTGGCCGCGCAAGGCGGCGTGGGCGCGTCGCTGGGCAACATGAACGAGGACAACTGGCACTACCACTTCTACGACACCGTCAAGGGCAGCGACTGGCTGGGCGATCAGGACGCCATCGAGTTCATGTGCCGCTCGGCGCCCGACGTGGTCTATGAGCTGGAGCACTTTGGCATGCCGTTCGACCGCAACCCGGACGGCACGATCTACCAGCGCCCGTTTGGCGGCCACACCGCCCACTACGGCGAAAAAGCCGTGGAGCGCGCCTGCGCCGCCGCCGACCGCACCGGCCACGCCATGCTGCACACGCTGTACCAGCAGAACGTGCGGGCGCGCACCACCTTCTTTGTCGAGTGGATGGCGCTCGATCTGATCCGCGACGCCGATGGCGACGTGGTGGGCGTGACGGCCATCGAGCTGGAAACGGGCGACTTTTACGTGTTGCACGCCAAGACCGTGCTGCTGGCCACCGGCGGCGCGGGCCGCATCTATCATGCTTCCACCAACGCTTATATCAACACGGGCGATGGCCTGGGCATGGCCGCGCGCGCAGGTATCCCGCTGCAAGACATGGAGTTCTGGCAATTCCACCCCACCGGCGTGGCCGGCGCGGGCGTGCTGCTGACCGAAGGCTGCCGCGGCGAAGGCGCGATTTTGCTCAACAGCGAAGGCGAGCGCTTCATGGAACGCTACGCGCCCACGCTCAAGGATCTGGCGCCGCGCGATTTCGTCTCGCGCTCAATGGACCAGGAAATCAAGGAAGGGCGCGGCTGCGGCCCCAACAAGGACTACATCCTGCTCAAGCTCGATCACCTGGGCGCGGAAACCATCCACAAGCGCGTGCCCTCGGTCTATGAGATCGGCATCAACTTTGCCAATGTGGACATTACCCGCGAACCGATTCCGGTGGTGCCCACCATCCACTACATGATGGGGGGCGTGCCGACCAACATCCACGGCCAGGTCGTCGAACAAAGAAACGGCGAGGACAACAACGTCGTGCATGGCCTATACGCGGTGGGCGAATGCTCGTGCGTGAGCGTGCATGGGGCCAACCGCCTGGGCACCAACTCGCTGCTGGACCTGCTGGTGTTTGGCCGCGCGGCGGGCAACCATATCGTCGAAAATCACTTCAACGTCCCGTACAAACCCCTGCCCCAGGACGCGGCGGACTTCTCGCTGGAGCGCCTGAACAAACTGGAAAGCGTCAAAGACGGCGGCGAATACGCGCAGACCGTCGCCAATGACATCCGTGCCACGGTGCAGGCGCACGCGGCGGTGTTCCGCACCCAGGCGGCCCTGGACGAGGGCGTGGTCAAGATCAACGCGCTGCGCGAGCGCGTCGCGGGCGTGGAACTCAAGGACACCTCGCGCGTTTTCAACACGGCGCGCATGGAAGCGCTGGAAGTGGACAACCTGATCGAGGTGGCGCAGGCCACGCTGGTTTCAGCCGCCGCGCGCCACGAATGCCGCGGCGCGCACGCGGTGCTCGACTACGAGCGCCCGGCCGACGACCCCGATGCGCCGCTGGGACGCGACGACAAGCACTGGATGAAGCACACGCTCTGGCACTCGGCCACCAACAGCCTGAGCTACAAGCCGGTGCGCACCCAGCCGCTGACGGTGGACACCATTCCGCCCAAAGTGCGCACATTCTGAACGCCGCCGGATCAAGACAAGGACACACCATGCAAAAACGCACGTTCAAGATTTACCGCTACGATCCGGACAAAGACGCCAAGCCCTACATGCAGACCATCGAGGTCGAACTCGACGGGCATGAGCGCATGTTGCTGGACGCCCTCATCAAGCTCAAGGCGCAAGACCCGGCAATCGCCTTCCGGCGTTCCTGCCGCGAGGGCGTGTGCGGCTCGGACGCCATGAACATCAACGGCAAGAACGGGCTGGCGTGCCT
>JAIRQU010000050.1 GCA_031256305.1 Burkholderiaceae bacterium | reverse complement strand
GCCTTTGCGCTGGCGGGCGGCGACGATTACGAACTGCTGTTTACCGCCCCGCCCGAACGCCGCGCCGCCGTGCTGGCCGCCGCGCAATCGGCGGCCACGCCCGTTACCCGCATCGGCGGCATCACCGCCGCGCCCGGCCTGGTTTTGCACGATGCCCAGGGGCGCGCGATTATGGGCGACTTCGCGGGGTTCGACCACTTTGCAGATTGCGGCGCGGGGGCGGCATAATTACCTGCTGAAACCGCTGGATTGCCCCGGCGGTTTGTTTTTCTGTCATTCCGGTTTCTCGATAACGAACATGGCCACCATCCCCATTACCAAGCGCGGCGCGCAGCAGCTCAAGGCCGAGTTGCAGCGCCTCAAGACGCAGGAGCGCCCCGCCGTCATCAACGCCATTGCCGAGGCGCGCTCGCATGGCGACTTGTCGGAAAACGCCGAATACGACGCCGCCAAGGAAAAGCAGGGCTTCATTGAAGGCCGCATCAAAGAAGTCGAGGCCAAGCTGGCCGCCGCGCAAATCATCGACCCCGCCGCGCTGGACGCGGGCGGCAAGGTGGTGTTCGGCGCGACCGTGGAACTGCAAGACGAGGATTCGGGCGATCAAGTCACCTACCAGATCGTCGGCGAGGACGAGGCCGACTTGAAACACGGCCTCGTCAACATCAACAGCCCGATTGCCCGTGCGCTGATCGGCAAGGAAGAAGGCGACAGCGCCGAGGTGCAAGCGCCCGGCGGCGTGCGGTATTACGAAATCGTGGCGGTGCATTACCGCTGAACCAGCTCCCGCACGCACCCATGCAAAACTGGCGCTGGCATCTCTGCGGCTTGGCGGCGGCCCTGTGGTGGGGCAGCCTGACCGCGCTGTTCATCATGGCACCACTGCTGTTCGCGTATCTGCCCTCGCACACGCTGGCGGGCAACACGGCGGCGCACCTGTTCACCGCGCAAAGCTGGATTTCATCGGTCTGCGCGGTACTGCTGCTGATGCTGGCGCGCCCCGCGCAAACCAGCCCGGCATCCGCGCACGCCAGCCAGACTCTGCTGCTGTTTGTGATACTGGGCCTGCTGCTGGCGTTGCTGGTGCAATACGCCATCGCGCCGCGCATTGTCGCGCGCGAGCATCTGGCCTTCTGGCATACCTTGGGCAGCTTGATGCTGGTTGCGCAGTGGGCGTGCGCGCTGGCAGCGTTGTGGCGTTTGCTAGGGCCGCGGCAGATCCGCCCCGCATAAGGGCGCGCGTCAAAACAAACTGCCATCGAACCGGCCCGGCATTTTGGATTTTTGCCCGCCGCGCGTGCGAAAATCCCGCTGTCCCGGCACGGTGCGCCTGGACGGCGCGGTGCATTTTGCGCGCCGCAATGGCTGTGCGCTGGCGCGTGGCTGCGCTTGCGGCGGCTCTGATTGAAGGAGAATTTTTGCCATGACCAATTCTGCCTCTCCCATCATCGAACTGGACTTTACCGATTGGAGCGACCCCGCGCGCTTTCCTGAAAAACAGGACGAATGGACCACCGCAGTGGAAAACGGGCAAGTGCTCTACTTTCCGCATCTGGCGTTCCAGCTCTCGCCGCCCGAACAGGCGCTGCTGCGCGAGAACGTGCTCAAGAGCGGCGCGCGCAACGTCAGCCTGGGCGGCGATGGCGTGCTCAAGCACGCGGCGGGCGCGCCCGATGAACAAAAGCTGCTGGCCGGCATGATTGGCCGCTACCGGCAATCGGTGCTCACCCTGATCGACGGTCTGTTTCCGCACTATCGCGGCGCGCTGCGCGTGGCGCCCACGAGCTTTCGGCCCAAGGAGGTGGAAACGCGCGTGCAGTCGGTACACGCCGATGACCGGCGCATGCACTTTGACGCCTTTGCCACCCGCCCGACCTATGGCGAGCGGATTCTGCGCATCTTCACCAATCTCAACCCCAGCGGCGTGCCGCGTGTGTGGCGCGTGGGCGAACCGTTCGAGACCGTGGCCAAGCGCTATCTGCCGCAAATTCCGCCCTACAGCCCGATCAAGGCCAAGCTGCTCAATGCCGTGGGCGGCACCAAGTCCGTGCGCAGCGAATACGACCACCTGATGTTCAATCTGCACAACCTGATGAAGGAAGACGAGCAGTATCAGCAAAACGGCACGGTAGCCACCCAGCCCTTCCCGCCCGGCTGCGTGTGGGTGTGCTACGCCGACGGAGCCGCGCACGGCGTGGCCAGCGGCCAATACATGATGGAGCAAACGCTGCATCTGGCCCCCGGCCGCGAACTCCACCCGGAAAGCAGCCCCCTGGCCATTCTCACCCGACTGGTAGGCCACCCGCTGGCGGGCGCGGGTTCGGCGCAGACCTTGTAAAGACAAGGCCGAACAAGTCCAGTGCGGCTGCCGCGTCCCGGATTTGGGCGCGCCAGTCCGCGCGGACTTATTCAGCGTTGACTGGGTTGCCGGTCCGTCGCCGGTTGGCGGCTCTGGCAGCCAGCGCGTTGCGCACACGCCGCGCAGCCCGCAGGCCGCCCCAGCGCGGCGGAAATCCGGCTGGCTCGCCGCGCGCCGATCAGTCCGGCGTTTTGGGCGCGGGTGGTCAGCCGTCGCGCCGCGCCGCGCCGCCAAGCCCGCGGCAACCAGCGCCACAGCGCATACAGCGCCGCCGCGATGACGATCACAAAAACGATCAGGCGTTGCAACAGCATCGCGCTCATCCCCCGGTCCAGGCCAGCGCCGCCCGATAAACGATAAAGCTGACCGCATAGGCCATGCCGAACAGATACCCCGCCATCACCGCCACGGGCTGCCAGCGGCCCGTTTCATTCTTGACGGCGACCAGCGTGGAAGCGCACTGCGGCGCGTAAACGTACCACGCCAGCAGTGACAGCGCCGTGGCCAGCGTCCAACTGCGCGCGATGACCGGTTGCAGCGCGCCCGCCACGGCGCCGCCGGAAGCCGACAGTGCGTACACCGTGCCCAAAGCGCCGACCACCACCTCGCGCGCGGCCAAGCCGGGCACCAAGGCGATGCAGATCTGCCAGTTAAAACCCAGCGGCGCAAAAACATGCGCCAGCCACCCGCCGATGATGCCCGCGGCGCTGTATTGAATGGCCGGACCAACGACCCCCGCCGGCGGCGCGGGGTAGCTCGACAGAAACCACAGCAGTACCGTGAGCGCCAGAATGACGGTACCCACCCGCTGCAAAAAGACGCGCATCCGCTCCCACAGGCCGCGCAACAGATTGCCCAAGTTGGGCCAGTGGTAAACCGGCAATTCCATCAGCAGCGGCGACGGAGCCTGCCTGCCATACAAACGCTGCAGCGCCCACGCCACCGCCATCGCCGAGACGATGCCCAGCGCGTACAGCGCAAACAGCACCAGCCCTTGCAAATTGAACAGCCCGGCCACCCGCCGTGGCGGGATAAACGCGGCGATCAGCAGCGCATACACCGGCAGGCGCGCCGAGCAGGTCATCAGCGGCGCGATCATGATCGTCACCAGCCGGTCGCGCCAGTGGCCGATGGTGCGCGTGGCCATGATGCCGGGCACGGCGCAGGCAAAACTCGACAGCAGCGGAATGAACGCGCGCCCGGACAGACCCACGCGACCCATCACGCGATCCAGCAGAAACGCCGCGCGCGGCAGATAGCCCGATTCTTCCAGCGCCAGAATAAAGAAGAACAGAATCAGGATTTGCGGCAAAAAGGTAATGACGCTGCCCGCGCCGGCAATAATGCCGCCCGCGATCAGGCTTTGCAGCGGCCCGGCGGGCAATGTCTGGCGCACCCAGGCGCCCGCCGCCTGCGTCGCGGCGGCAATCAGGTTCATCGGCGCTTGCGCCCAATTGAACACGGCCTGAAACATCAAAAACAGCATTACCGCCAATACCGCCATGCCCCACACCGGATGCAGCGCCACGCGGTCAATGCGGTCGCTTATGGCCAGACGCTCCGCCAGTTTCCGCCGCGGCAGCGCCAGCCACAAAACGCGGTGTACTTCGCGCTGGGTGGCCAGCACCGCATCCAGATCGGGCGCTTGCCAAGTTACAGGCCGGGGCGGCGGCACAGGAGCGTCCAGCGCCGCCAGCAACGCCGCCGCGCCGCCCTTGCGCACGCCGATGGCGGGAATCACCGGTACGCCCAGCGCTTGCGCCAGGCGCGGTACATCAATGCCCAGGTCCTGCCGCCGGGCCATATCCATCATGTTGAGCGCCACCACCATCGGCAGGCCCAACCGCCTGGCCTCCAGCACCAGCCGCAGGTTCAGGCGCAAATGGGTCGCGTCCACCACGCACACCAGCAAATCGGGCAGCGGTTCGGCGCTCTGCCCGGTCACCACGTCGCGCGTGACGGCCTCATCGGCTGACAGCGGGTTCAGGCTATACGCGCCGGGCAAGTCCAGTACCGATACGCTACGGCCCGACGGCGTGCGCGCCAAACCCGCCTTGCGCTCAATCGTCACGCCCGCATAGTTGGCCACTTTCTGACGGCTTCCAGTGAGCTGGTTGAAGATCGCCGTCTTGCCGCAATTGGGATTACCCAACAGCGCAACGCGCTCAGGCGGACGGGTCGCGCGCAACGTCGCCGGCGGCTGAAAACGCAGCGGCGCTTCGGCCAGCTCAAGCACGCACAGGCTCCGGGGTGGATCGCGTGATTTGTTCCGGCGCGGTATTCTGCGGCGCCACCTGAACCAGCGCCGCCTCATGCCGCCGCAGCGCGAAGGGCGTGTGCCCCACGCGCACCGCCAGCGGATCGCCACCCGGCGCACCGCGCGCCATGACGCACACCGGCTCGCCGGGCACAAAGCCGATTTCGGTCAACCGCAGGACCAATTGACGCGCTTGCCCATCGGGCGGATGCGCTACGTCCAACACCTGCGCCCAGCAGCGCGGCGGCAGCCGGTCGAGC
>JAIRQU010000244.1 GCA_031256305.1 Burkholderiaceae bacterium | reverse complement strand
CACCAGCAGGCTCGCGTAACTGTGCATCAGTCCATGCATTCCACCCTTGCTGGCCGCATAGTGCGGGCCAATGACGCCTCCTGTTTGCGCGGCAATGGAAGAGATGAAAACCAGCCGTCCCCAGTGGCGCTGCCGCATACCGGGAATAACCGCTTGCGAGACCAGAAATGCCGAGGTCAAATTTACGTCGATGGTCTTGCGCCAATCGGCAAGTTCAAGCTCCGCAAACGGTTTGGAGAGATTGATACCCGCGTTGTTCACGAGAATATCTATCGCGCCCAATTGGCGCTCGACAGTTGCAACCAGGCGCTTGACATCATCGGGTTGCGAGACATCGGCTTGCACGACGCAACTGCGCTGGCCAGCAGCCCCGATTGAAGCGGCAACGGACGCGGCCTCGGTTTCCGCGCGCAGGTAATTGATGGCAATATCGCAGCCTGCCTTGGCCAGCGCCAGAGCAGTCGCCCGGCCAATGCCGCGCGAAGCGCCGGTAATCAACGCGGTTTTTCCCCGCAAGGGCTGTTCCTGAAACATCAGCGACTCATTTGATAAGGTTTTATAAAGAGATTCTGCCATGAACCTGCAAGCAATCCGGCAACGGCTGACTGGCGCCGTGCATGTCTGCGCGGAAGGCATGCAGCGTTTTCCGTTGTTTCCGACGCTGGCGATGCTGTGGACGCGCTTCAAGCAGGACCGGCTGGGCCTGTCGGCCAGTTCGCTGACCTTTACCACCACGCTGGCGCTGGTGCCGCTGTTTACGGTGGCGCTGTCGGTGTTTACAGCCTTTCCCATGTTTGGCCGCTTGCAGGGCGAGTTGGAAAAATGGCTGACCCACAGCCTGATTCCCGCCGGCATCGCCAACACTGTGATGGACTATCTGACGCAGTTTTCCAGTAAGGCCGGCGCGCTGGGCATCACGGGTTTCGCGGCGTTTACCTTTACCGCCGTGTCGCTGGTGCTGACCATCGACCGCACCTTGAACGACATCTGGCGCGTGCGGCGTCAGCGTCCCATTGGTCAGCGGGTGCTGGTGTACTGGGCGGTGCTTACGCTCGGGCCGCTGGCGCTGGCGGCCAGCATCGCCATTACCTCCTACGTGGTGACGCGCTCGCGCGGCTGGATGCCGGGACTGGCCAGTGTTCCGGGCGGTATGCGAGCCATGTTCGAGCTGGCGCAGTTCGCATTGTTGTCCAGCGCGCTGACGCTGCTCTACTGCTATGTGCCCAACACCCCGGTGCGGTGGCGCGACGCGGGCGCGGGTGGACTGCTGGCGTGCCTGGTCCTGACGCTGGCGCGCCAGGGGCTGGGCTGGTATCTGGGCCGCATCCCCACCTACTCGGTGATCTACGGCGCATTCGCCACGCTGCCGATTCTGCTGCTGTGGATTTATCTGTCATGGCTGGTGGTGCTGTTTGGCGCGGTTATCGCCGCCTATTTGCCCAGCCTGTTGCACGGCATGGGCGACGAAAAGCTGCGCCACGGCGGCACGCCCGGCTGGCATTTTCAATTGGCGCTGGAAATCGTGCAGCAGCTTGCACATGCGCGCAACAGCGGCGCGCATGGCCTGACGCCCGCGCAACTGGCAGCCGCACTGCACACCGACGCACTGCATCTGACCCCCGCGCTTGATGCGTTGCACGCCCTCGACTGGGTCGGACAACTGGCCACGCGCACCGGCAACGAATTGCCGCGCCAAGTCCTGATGGCCGACCCCGCCGCAACGCCGCTGGCCCCGCTGGTGGCGCGCCTGCTGATCGCCCCCGCGCCAGAGCTGGCCGCCTGGCGCGAGCGCGCCGGAGTGCGGCGGTGGATGCTGGCCGATGCGCTGGAATAGCTACTTCAGCGCCCGCCGCCTTCGCGCCGATAGCGCACAAAGCTGTAACGCAGGCCGTTGGCCGCAGTATGGCTTTCGCGGGCCGTTTCACGCCAGCCCAAGCCTAGCGCCGGGGCCAATGCGTCACCTGCGAAAGAGGCGTGGATTTCGGTGATTTCGGCGATGCGGGCCAGCGGTTCGGCTTGCGCATAAAGCTGTGCGCCGCCGATGATCCACGCCAGCGGCGCGCTGGCGCACAAAGCGATGGCGCCGGGCAGATCGCAGGCAACCTCCGCGCCTTCGGCGCGCCAGCCGTTCTGGCGCGTCAGAACGATATTGCGCCGTCCAGGCAGGGGCCTGAAGCGCTGCGGAATCGACTGCCAGGTGCGCCGTCCCATGATGACCGGATGCCCTTGCGTCACGCGCTTGAAGTGCGCCAAGTCTTCGGGCAGATGCCAGGGCATGACGCCGTCCTTGCCGATGATGCCGTTTTCGGCGCGGGCTACGATCAGACCGATGCAAGGGCGTTCAAGAATCATGGCGCGCGGACTGTAGCGGATAAAAAAAGGCCGATCGCAGAGAGCGACCGGCCTTGAATGGGTCCCTAACCCTGAAAGGTATCAAAAGGACCCGAGGAGACAACTCGGTATACCTTACATATATAGCGTTTTATTAAAAAGTCAAGAGCCATCCCGCAAAATAATTCCAGCCGTGTGGACAGGCCGCACAATCAGTGCTTGCGGCCCATGGACGAAGTTGCCGTCTTGGCCGCGCTGGCGGTTGTATTGGCCACAGCGTTGAAATTGGCCTGGGCCACTTCCGACGCCTGCTTGACGGCTTTTTGCACGGATTCAAAAGCGTTGTTGGCGGCAGCCACACTGCTCTTGAGCATGGCCACGGCGGTTTCGGAGCCGGCTGGCGCGTTCTTGGCGGCGGTGTCTACCATCGAGGTGATCTTCGACTGGGTGTCGGCTACATGGGTCTCCAATGCCTTGCCAAACTCGGTGCTGATGCCCGATGCAATGTCATACAACTGGCG
>JAIRQU010000246.1 GCA_031256305.1 Burkholderiaceae bacterium | reverse complement strand
CGCTGGTCTTGCTCGTAGGCGGCCAAGTCGCCGTCGGCGGACGTCAGCACGCCCGCCGCGCCGACGATGGCGCGCAGCGTGTCGATCAAGGAATCAGGAGCTGTCACGATCTGAGCGATCATCCTTT
Source organism: Burkholderiaceae bacterium (assembly GCA_031256305.1). GTDB lineage: Bacteria > Pseudomonadota > Gammaproteobacteria > Burkholderiales > Burkholderiaceae_C > Ottowia. The sequence continues at coordinate 4,131 of JAIRQU010000246.1, read as the reverse complement.
TCGTATCAAAGTCAATAAATCTGCGGGCGTCAGTCGTTCATACTGGTCTGACGCTTACGTAGTCCTTTGGGTACATCCGGTCATGGGCCACCACGGTCCAGATGTACCTCCTTGCCTTATCCAACGCTGCCTTTATTTTGGCCACAGTCTCGCTGGGGCGCGGCAATGTGTCGCACGCAACTTGAAGAAGCGCACTTCCATCTCATATATCATCAATCATCAGAAAGCAAGCCCGACTGACTGTTTCCCAATGAGTCACCACCACAACCTTCATGGCCTTCATGCCCGTCATGACCAGCCCGATGAACAACCGCAAGCCGAGTCTTCCTTGACCTTCGATCCGGGGGATCTGATCAGCCCGCAGCAAGCCGCCACGGCAAATCTGGTTGATGTTGCCGCGCAATTGGAAAATACCCACGCGGAAGTTCAGACGCTCAAAGCCCAGGTGGTCGAGCTGACCGACCAGGCCATGCGCGCGCAGGCCGAGGCGCAGAATGTGCGCCGCCGCGCGGAGGAAGAGGTAGCCAAAAGCCGCAAGTTCGCCGTCGAATCGTTCGCCGAGAGCCTATTGCCTGTGCTCGATAGCCTGGAGGCGGCGCTGGCCACGCAGGACGCCACGGCAGCGCAATTGCGCGAGGGGTCGGAAGCGACGCTCAAACAACTGGCCGCGGCGCTGGAGCGCAACAAAGTCACCGTGATCGCGCCCGAACCGGGCAGCAAATTCGATCCGGCGCGCCAGCACGCCATCGGCATGACGCCATCCGACCAGGAACCCAACACCATCGTGGGCGTGCTGCAAAAGGGCTACCTGATCGCCGAGCGCGTGCTGCGTCCGGCCTTGGTGACGGTGGCCGCGCCGAAATAAAGACTTAAAAAAACTTGAAAAACCCGCGCATAACCTCAGTTTCTCATTAGTTCAACTTTTCCACGGATTTACGGAGCAAAACCAACATGGCCAAAATCATCGGCATCGACTTGGGCACCACCAATTCCTGCGTCGCCATTCTGGAGGGCACGGCGGCCAAGGTCATTGAAAACTCGGAAGGCGCCCGCACCACGCCGTCGGTAGTCGCGTATCAGGGAGACGGCGAAGTGCTGGTGGGCGCATCGGCCAAGCGGCAGGCGGTCACCAATCCGCAGAACACGCTGTACGCGATCAAGCGCCTGATCGGCCGACGTTTCGAGGACGCGGAAGTGCAGAAGGACATCACCAAGATGCCCTTCAAGATCGTCCGGGCCGACAATGGCGACGCCTGGGTGGATGTGCGCAGCCAGAAGCTCGCGCCGCCGCAGATCAGCGCCGAAGTGCTGCGCAAGATGAAGAAAACCGCCGAGGACTACCTGGGCGATACCGTGACCGAGGCTGTCATTACCGTGCCGGCCTATTTCAATGACGCGCAACGCCAGGCCACCAAGGACGCCGGACGCATCGCGGGGCTGGATGTCAAACGCATCATCAACGAGCCGACAGCCGCGGCGCTGGCCTTCGGCATGGACAAGCAGGCCAAGGGCGACCGCAAGATCGCCGTGTACGACCTGGGCGGGGGCACGTTCGATATTTCGATCATCGAAATCGCCGACGTGGATGGCGAAAAGCAATTCGAGGTGCTCTCGACCAACGGCGACACCTTTCTGGGCGGCGAGGACTTCGACCAGCGCATCATCAACTACATCATCGACGAGTTCAAGAAGGATCAGGGCGTCGATCTGAGCAAGGACGTGCTGGCCCTGCAGCGCCTGAAAGAAGCCGCCGAGAAAGCCAAGATCGAGCTGTCGTCGAGCCAGGCGACCGACATTAATCTGCCCTACATCACCGCCGATGCCAGCGGTCCCAAGCATCTGAATATCAAGCTCACCCGCGCCAAGCTGGAAAGCCTGGTTGAGGATTTGATCGAGCGTTCCATTGCGCCGTGCCGCACCGCCATCAAGGACGCGGGCGTGGCCGTGGACCAGATCAACGACGTGATCCTGGTGGGCGGCATGACGCGCATGCCCAAGGTGCAGGACAAGGTCAAGGAATTCTTTGGCAAGGAGCCGCGCAAGGACGTCAACCCTGATGAAGCCGTCGCCGTGGGCGCGGCCATCCAGGGCAGCGTGCTGGCCGGCGACCGCAAGGACGTGCTGTTGCTGGACGTGACGCCCCTGTCGCTGGGCATCGAAACGCTGGGCGGCGTCATGACCAAGATGATCGCCAAGAACACCACCATTCCGACCAAGTATGCGCAGACCTTTTCTACCGCCGACGACAACCAGGCGGCCGTAACCATCAAAGTGTTCCAGGGCGAGCGCGAGGTGGCCAGCGGCAACAAGCTGCTGGGCGAGTTCAACCTGGAAGGCATTGCCCCCGCGCCGCGCGGTATGCCGCAGATCGAAGTCACTTTCGACATCGACGCCAACGGCATCCTGCACGTATCGGCCAAGGACAAGGGCACCGGCAAGGAAAACAAGATCACCATCAAGGCCAATTCGGGCCTGTCGGAATCCGAAATCCAACAGATGGTCAAGGACGCCGAAGTCAACGCCGCCGAAGACCACAAGAAGCTGGAACTGGTGCAGGCCCGCAACCAGGGCGACGCGCTGGTACACAGCGTGCGCAAATCGCTGGGCGAATACGGCGACAAGCTCGACGCGGGCGACAAGGACAAAATCGAGGCGGCCATCAAGGAGCTGGAAGAAGCCTTGAAAGGCGACGACAAGGCTGCCATTGACGCCAAGACCGAGGCGCTGATGAGCGCCAGCCAGAAACTCGGCGAAAAAGTCTATGCCGATGCGCAAGCCCAGGCTCAGGCGCAGCAGGCCGCTGGCGCGGCCCAGGCATCCGGGCAGGCCCAGTCTGCCGACGACAACGTGGTTGATGCCGAGGTCAAGGAAGTCAAAAAGGACTGAGGTCAGAGTAACCGTAAATCAAGCCGCGCAGCGATGTTTTGCATTGCTGCGCGGTTTTCGCGTTGAACGCGGCATAAATTTTTCAAGCAGTCCCAATGGCAACCACCAAGCGCGATTTTTACGAGGTACTGGGCGTCGCTCGCAATGCCTCCGATGACGACATCAAAAAAGCCTACCGCAAACTGGCCATGAAGTATCACCCGGACCGCAATCCGGGCGACAAGGCCGCCGAAGAGCAATTCAAGGAAGTCAAGCAAGCCTACGAAATTCTTTCGGACGGGCAAAAACGCGCGGCCTACGACCAGTACGGTCACGCCGGCGTGGATCCGAACATGCGCGGCGGGTTTGGTCCGGGCGCGGGGCCTGAAGGTTTTGGCGGCTTTGCCGAGGCATTCGGCGACATCTTTGGCGACCTGTTCAACGGCGGCCCGCGCGCGGGCGGCGGGCGGCAGCGCTATCGCGGCGCAGACCTGAGCTACGCGATGGAGATCACGCTGGAAGAGGCCGCCCGCGGCAAAGACGCGCAAATCCGCATCCCTGGCTGGGAAAACTGCGGCACTTGCCGTGGCAGCGGGGCCAAGCCCGGCACCAAGGTCAACACCTGCCCCATTTGTCACGGCGCAGGCGTGGTGCAGATCAGCCAGGGTTTTTTCCGCGTGCAGCAAACTTGTCCGCAGTGCCGCGGCGCGGGCAAAATCATCGCCGAGCCTTGTCCAGCCTGCCGCGGCGCGGGCCGGATCAAGGTGCAAAAAGACCTGGAAATCAAAATTCCCGCTGGCATCAGCGAGGGTATGCGCATTCGTTCCGCGGGCAACGGCGAACCTGGCGCGCATGGCGGCCCGCCGGGCGACCTGTATATCGAAATCCACATCAAGAAGCACGACATCTTCGAGCGTGACGGCGACGATCTGCACTGCATGGCGCCCATCAGCTTTGCCCGCGCCGCGCTGGGCGGCGAGATCGAAGTGCCCACCCTGGACGGCAAGGCCGCCATCGAAATCCCCGAAGGCACCCAGGCGGGCAAGCAATTCCGCTTGCGCGGCAAGGGCATCAAGGGCGTGCGGTCAAGCTACCCCGGCGACCTGTACTGCCACATCGCCATCGAAACGCCGGTCAAGCTCACCGACTACCAGAAAAAACTGCTCCAGGAATTCGACGCCTCAATCCAGAAGGGCGGCGGCAAACACTCGCCCGGCGCGCAAAGCTGGACCGACAAGCTCAAGAGTTTTTTCGGAGTGGATGGAT
>JAIRQU010000225.1 GCA_031256305.1 Burkholderiaceae bacterium | reverse complement strand
ACCAGCGCCAGTTCTGGCTGCCGCCGGGCATGGCGCACGGCTTTGTGGTGCTCTCGGACACGGCGGACTTTCTCTACAAGGCCAGCGACTATTACGCCCCCGCGCACGAGCGCTGCATCGCCTGGAACGACCCGGCCATCGGCATCGACTGGCCGCTGGCCGCGCACGGCATCGCCGCGCCGCTGCTCTCGGACAAGGACCGCGCCGCGCCGCCGCTGGCGCGGGCCGATCTGCCCGGTTGAGAACCTTTGGGAACCGCCGCGGCCCGGCGGTGATCTACTCCCTCTACTCCGATTTGCAAGAGCGCGCCCGCGCCGCCCGTAGAATCGCCTGATTCTTGACCTGACGGGCTTTTGCCGGTTTTTTGCGTATTTCAACCCATGCCCGAATTTCCACAGACTCTGGCGCCTGGCGCGTCCGCGGCATCCAGCCCTGATACGCTGGACTGGGCGCGCTATGGTGAGGTGCTGGTGCGCGCGGGCAAGCTCTCGCCGCGCGACTTGGAGCGTGCGCTGGCGGCCACGCACGAGATGGGCGGGGCGCTGGACGCGGCGCTGGTGAGCCTGGGGCTGGTTTCTGAAGTGGATGCGGCCCACGCGCTGGCCGAATACCTGGGGCTGCCTTTCGTGCCGGGCGAACAGTTCCCCGACGCGCCGGTGGAAGCCAATGGCCTGCTGCCGGAATTTTTGCGCGCGCATCACGCGCTGCCGCTGGCCATTGAGGACGGGCAATTGCACCTGGCCATGCGCGCGCCGCACGATGCGTTCGTGGTCAAGGCGCTGCATTTGACCACCGGCCTGGCGGTACGGCCCGCGGTGGGGCTGGCCTCGGACATCGACAAGGCGCTGCAACGCCAGCAGGAAGATGTCGCGCCCGCCGAAGAGCATGAGGACGCCTTTGACATGGGCGGCGAGGCCGGCGAGTTCGTCGAGCATCTGCGCGACCTGGCCAGCGAGGCGCCGGTGATCCGGCTGGTCAACACGATCATTGGGCGAGTTATTGAGCTGCGCGCGTCCGACATTCACCTGGAGCCGTTCGAGGACGGTCTGCACGTGCGTTACCGCGTCGATGGCGTGCTGCACATGGGCGAAGTGGTGCCCTCTACGCAGGGCGCGGCGGTCAGTTCGCGCGTCAAGCTGCTGGCGCACCTGGACATCGCCGAGCGCCGCCTGCCGCAGGACGGGCGCATTAAGACGCGCGTCAAGGGACGCGAGCTGGATCTGCGCGTGTCCACCGTGCCCACGGTGTATGGCGAGAGCGTGGTGATGCGGGTGCTCGACCGCGCCAGCGTGCGCTTCGGGCTGGAGGACATGGGGTTCGCCACCGATACGCTGGCGCGCTTTCGCGCGCTCATCCACCGCCCGCACGGCATTTTGCTGGTCACCGGCCCGACCGGATCGGGCAAGACCACCACGCTGTACGCGGCGCTGGCCAAGCTCGATTCCATCACGCAGAAGATCATCACCGTGGAAGATCCGGTCGAGTATCAGCTCGAAGGCATCAACCAGATTCAGGTACACGCGCAAATCAACCTGACGTTCGCCAACGCGCTGCGCTCGATTTTGCGGCAGGACCCGGACATCATCATGATCGGCGAGATGCGCGATGGCGAAACCGCGCAGATCGCCGTGCAGTCGTCGCTGACCGGGCACCTGGTGCTCTCCACGCTGCACACCAACACGGCGGCCAGCGCGGTGGTGCGGATGCAGGACATGGGCATCGAGCGCTACCTTATCACCTCCACCGTCAACGGCGTGCTGGCCCAGCGCCTGGTGCGCCAGTTGTGCCCGCATTGCAAGACGCCGGTCGCGCCCAAGCCCGAATTGCTGCAAAGTTCCGGGCTGGGCCGGTTCATCACGCCGGGCGCGCCGATCTATGAAGCGCGCGGCTGCGAGCAGTGCCGCGACACGGGCTACCAGGGCCGCACCGGCATTCATGAACTGCTGGTGGTCGATGAGGCCATGCGCAGCGCCATCTTGCAGGGCCGCGACGCCAGCGCGCTGCAACAACTGGCCGCCGCGTCGGGCATGCTCACGCTCTACGAAGACGGCCTGCGCAAGGTCGCCGCGGGCGTGACCAGCCTGGATGAGGTGCTGCGCGTGACCCAGGACGAATTGCAGGAAGAACCCGCCGATGCCTGAATTTGCCTGGCGCGCGGCCTCGGCCAACGGACAACTGGTGCAGGGACGCCTGGACGCGCCCTCGGCTGATGCCGCGCTGGGCCAGTTGCGCCAGCGCGGCCTGACGCCCATTCGCGTCGAAGCCGGCGGCGCGCCGGGCGATGCCGCGGGCGCGGACGCCGCGCCCCTGGCCAGTCTTGGGCGCAAACGCCGCGCGCCGCGCGGACCTGTCAAGGCCGCCGACGTGCGCGCCATGACCGGGGAGCTGGCGATCATGCTGCGCGCCGGACTGGCGCTGGACAATGCGCTGCGCGTGCAGATCGAAATGAGCGTCAAGCCCAGCGTGAAGGCGCTGCTTGAAAGGCTGCTGGAAGACGTCAAGGGCGGCGCGCCGTTCAGCCGCGCCCTGAGCCAGCGGCGCGATCTGTTCGGCGATTTCTACATCAACATGGTGCGCTCCGGCGAGATCAGCGGCCAGATGTCGCAGGTGCTCGAACGCCTGGTGGCGCACATGGAGCGGCTGCGCGCGCTGCGCGACAAGGTCGTTTCCCTGACGCTGTACCCGGCCATTTTGCTGTGCGTGGCCGCGCTTTCGCTGGTCGTCATGCTCGGCTTCGTGGTGCCGCAGTTCGACAAACTCTTCCGCGACATGGGCGACGCGCTGCCACTGCCCACGCGCGTGATCATGGCGTTAAGCATGGGCTTTCGCCATTATGGCCTGTACATCGGCATAGCCGCGGTCGCCGCCGGCTGGCTGGCCGCGCGCTGGCTGACCTCGCCAGCGGGCCGCGCGTGGTGGCAGACGCGCCTGCTGGCCGCCCCGCTCATTGGGCGGCTGCTCTACCGCTACCAGTTGACGCTGTTTTCCCGGGCGCTGGGCACGCTGCTGGCCAACGGCGTGCCGCTGCTGACGGCGCTGCACATTGCCACCGAAACGGTGAGTAACGGCAATCTGCGTGCCGCCCTGGCCAAAATGGCCCCGATGGTCAAGGAAGGCGCGCGCATGGTGCGGGCCATGCAAGCGACGCAAGTCTTTGAACCGCTGGCCGTCAATCTGGTGCGGGTCGGCGAGGAAACGGGCCGCATCGGGCCGATGATGAATGAACTGGCCGACGTGCTCGACCGCGACGTGGAAACGGGCACCCAGCGCCTGCTCACGCTGCTGGAACCGGCGATTATTCTGGCGCTGGGGGTCATCATCGCGGCCATCATCGTTTCGATTCTGTTGGGTATTCTGTCGATCAACGACCTGGCCAAATAAATCAAGAGGTACATCATCATGCAACACAAATTCACACCCCCTGGCGCAACCCTTGCGCGGCGCGCGGCGCGCGGCTTCACGCTGATCGAAATCATGGTGGTCATCATCATCATTGCCATGCTCGCGGCCATCGTCGGGCCGGCGGTGATGAACAAACTGGGCACCGCCAAGAGCAAGACCGCCGCGATCCAGATCGCCGACCTCGACAAGTCGCTGGATCTGTTCAAGCTTGACGTGGGGCGCTACCCGACCAATGCCGAAGGCTTGCAGGCGCTGGTGTCCGCGCCGCCTACGGCCAACGGCTGGAATGGCCCGTATCTCAAGGGCAGCGTGCCCAATGATCCCTGGGGTAATCCCTATCGCTACGCCAATCCGGGGCCTAATGGCGGGGTGCAGATCATGTCTTACGGGGCGGATAACGCCCCCGGCGGCACGGGCGAGAACGCCGACATCGTCAACCAGCAGTGAGCGCGACCCGGATGACGCAGCGGCGTGCGCGCTCCCGCGTTCATGCGCGGGTTTGGGCGGGCGGCTTCACGCTGATCGAAGTCCTGGTGGTCTTTACCCTCATCGCGCTGATCGTGGGCCTGGTGCCGCTGGCCTACGGGCGCTTGCGTGAGAGCGCGCAATACCGCGATACCGTGCGCGCGGCCTTGACCGACATGCGCGCGGCGCGCCAGCAGGCGATGGCCGATGGCGTGGAAACGCGCTTCGCGGTCAATTTGCAGACGCGCGCTTTCGGCGTGAGGGGCGGCCCCGCATATGTCGTGCCCGATCCGTTGACGGTGCGCGCCGTCATGGCCGGTCAGGAGGCCGGAGCAGACGGCTGGATGTCGATCCGCTTTTTGCCCAGCGGCGGGGCCAGCGGCGGCAGCCTGGACATCCTCCGCCCGTCGGGTCAGGGCGTGCGTCTGCGCGTGGACTGGTTCACGGGCCGCGTGGAGCAGGAGGCCATCGGGTCATGAAGGCAGCCGGCTGGACCTGGGGCGCGCAGCGCGGCTTTTCCCTGCTTGAAATTCTGGTGGCGTTTGCCATCGCGGCCATGGCGCTGGGCATGATCTACCGGGTCATGGGCAATAACGCGCTCCAAGCCGGCAGCCTGGGTCAGCGCCAACGGGCGCTGACGCTGGCGCAATCACTGCTGGCAGCCTATACCGTGGTGCCGCCGCAAGACGTGCATGACAGCGGAGATTCCGCCGGTTACGCCTGGCGCATCGACAGCGCGCCCTATCCCACCAGCGTCAACAGCGCCAGCCCGCAAGCGCCGCATCTGCACGCATTGCGCGCCGCCGTAAGCTGGGACGGCGGCGCACATGACATTGAGCTGCGCACCTTGCGGCCTGAACGTTTGCCGCTGCCGGGCAGTTTGGGGAACGCGCCATGAACCGGGCTGGCGCAGCGGCCCGCCGCGCCCCTGGCGGCAAGCGTGGGCGCTTGGGCTTTACGCTGGTCGAAATGCTGATCGCGCTGGTGCTGCTGTCGCTGCTGATGCTGGCGTTGACCGATGCGGTGCGCAGCATGGGGCAGACCGAGGACCGGGTCGATGCGCACATCGCCGCCTCCGATGATTACGGTCTGGCTACCCATTGGCTGCGCGACACGCTGGGCTTGGTTTCGCCGCGCCGCTACGTCAACAAGCAGGCGGGGATGCCCGCGCAAATGCCCTTCTTCATGGGCGCGAACGACCAACTGGCCTGGATCGGCGTGCTGCCCGCGCGGTTTGACGCGGGCGGACGTTATTACTTGCGGCTGGCCGTGGAATCGAACGCGCTGGTGCTGCGCTATGCGCCCTGGACGGGCGCGCCCACCTTCAGCGATTGGGGCGCGGCGCACAACCTGACGCTGGCCGCGCCGGTGTCGGGCCTGACGCTGCGTTACCAGGACCCGGCCACCGGCAACTGGAGTCCGGTCTGGCCGCCGCCGGGCCTGCCGCCGCAAACGCCGCCCAATCTACTGTTGCCCTCGGCGGTGCGGCTTGACGTGGATGGCGCCGATCCGCCCTGGCCGCTACTGGTCGTGGCCGTGCATCCGGCGCAAACGTGCGGCGGCGGATTGGGCCAATTTGGCGGCGGCAACGGAGGCGGTCAATGCTGACGCCGCGCCGCGCGCGGCATGGGGCGGGCGCTGGCCCGCGGGCGCGGCGCGGCATGGCGCTGATTGCCGTGCTCTGGATCGTCGCCGCGCTCAGCATCATGATTATGGGGCTGACACAGACCGTCAAGCAAAGCATCCGCGCCGCGATCATGCAGCGCGACCTGACCAGCGGCCAGGCGCTGGGCGAGGCGGCCATCGCGCTGGCGTTGCAACAACTTGCGGTGCAGACCACCCCGCTGACGGGAACCGGGCAAATCAGCGTCAATTTCGCCGGCGTGGACATGACGGTGACCGCCGCGCCGCTCAACGGCTGGATTGCGCTCAACGGCGCGTCCGCGCCGATGCTGGCGGCGCTGCTGCAAACGGCGGGTGGACTGAATGCGGCCAACGCGCAGCAAATGGCGCAAGCCATCGTCGATTGGCGCGATGGCGTGCCGCAATTGGACCCCGGTGCGCCCGCGCCCAGCGGCGACCAGCGCCGGCGCTTCGACGCCGTGCAAGACCTGATGCTGGTGCCCGGCATGACTTACGACCTGTACGCCCGCATCGCGCCGCTGCTGACGGCCAGCGTCTCCGGCGGCGGCCCGGTCAACGCCCAAGCCGCGCCGCCCGCGGTGACGCAAGCGCTGGGCAACAACACGGCCTTCATCGCACAAACCGGGGCCGCGCAGAGCAATTTGTTCCGGCTGGAAGCGGCAGTACCGCTATCTACAGGCAAAATACTGCATTTGACCCAGGACGCCGTCTTGTTGCGGCAAGGCTCCAACACCGTCGCGCCGTGGCGCATTTTGCGCGAACGCGCGGCAATCGAATCCGACAGTACAAACGCCGACTCCTGATTGTTCTTCTTCCGATTGATCGTTCCCGATTCACAGCATGGCTTTTACCCATGACAACAGCCGCTTTTTCGGCCTGGACCTGAGCCAGTTGCCGCGCCAATGGCGCGCGGCCGCTCAACTGCTGGCCGGACTGCCTGGGTTTGCGCGGTTGACCCCGGCGGTGCCGGTTGCACTGCGACAGGCCGACGGGCACGTCTCGCATTGGCAAGTCACGCGCGGCGTGGCCGCGCCCGATGCCAGCGGCGCGTTTATTGGCGGGCCGGCGGCGCGCGCAGCCGATGACGCCGCCATCTGGGCGCTGGAGCTTGCGTCCAGCCGCGTACTGGAGCGGCACTTGATGTTGCCGCGGTTGGCTGACGCCGACCGGGCGCAGGCGGTGCAACTGGACGCGGCATCGAGCAGCCCGTTTCCCGCCGGGCAGATGGCTTATGGCTACGCCGTGCAGCCCGATGGCCGCGTGGATGAGGCCATTACCTCGCGCGCGCAAGTCGATTTGGCGCAAATCGAGGCCCGCGCGGCGGGCTGGCAGTCTGGCGGCGCACCGGAAATCTGGGTTATTCCGCCGTCCGTCAACCGCAACGGCCTCATGCGCCCCATCGTTATCGGCGGTTACGGCGAGGACGCGCGTCAGCGGTTGGCCGCGCGCGGCTTCGCGCGGCATCTGGCCCTGATGGCGCTGGGTGCGATATTGCTGGCGGCGCTGCTGGTCACGCCCACGGCTTTTACGCGGATGCGCGCGCATCAGGCCATGGCCGCGCAGGACGCCTTGGAACATCACGCGGGCGCGCAGATTGCCGCGCGCGAGGCGTTGATGGCGCAGGTACAAAGTATGCAGGCGCTGCATGATCTGGTGGATCGGCAAATTGCGCTGCCGCCCGCGCTGGACATGCTCACCCGCGCCGTGCCTGATGGGGCGTGGCTGACCTCGCTGCGCGCCGAAGGCGCCAAAC
>JAIRQU010000142.1 GCA_031256305.1 Burkholderiaceae bacterium | reverse complement strand
ATGTTGCGCGCAGGCGGCAACGCCGCGCTGGGGCGCCTGTTGCAGACGATCCAGCCGATCTCGCTGGTTGCGCTGCTGGCAACCCTCGTGCTGCTGTTCGGCTTTCAGGGCCAGCAGATTCTGGCGCAACCACTGGTCATCGCGCTGCTGACGGTGCCCATCCTGATCCAGGTCTATGGCAATGCCGGCATTGCCTACCTGCTCAACCGGTTGGCCGGTGAGCAGCACTGCGTGGCCGGCCCTTCCGCGTTGATCGGGGCCAGCAATTTCTTTGAGCTGGCGGTCGCCGCCGCGATCAGCCTGTTCGGCTTCAACTCCGGCGCCGCGCTGGCAACCGTCGTTGGCGTGTTGATTGAAGTGCCGGTCATGCTGACCATCGTCCGCATCGTCAACCGCTCAAGAGGCTGGTATGAGCGCGCCCCCAGCCGCCGGGGTCTTGCCGGGAAAATGCGGTAAGGCTCATAGCGTTAATTCAGGCCGCCGGTTGTGCTGTCAAGTGATGCGCCAAGGCGTCGGCCAGATCGGGCAGTCGGGTTTGCGGGCCGATGGTCAGCGGGGTGCGGCCGGCCATGCCGCGCAGCCAGGTCAGTTGCCGTTTGGCTAGTTGGCGGGTGGCGGCGATGGCCTTGTCGCGCAAGGCGGCCCATTGTGAGGGGGTCAGAGGCGCATCGCCCGCGTCGTCCAACGCCTGCCAGGCTTGGCGGTAGCCGACGGCGCGCAGGGCGGACAGATCGCTGGTCAAGTCCCCGCGCGCGCGCAAGGCGCGCACTTCGTCCAGAAAACCCTGATCCAGCATGGCGTCCAAGCGCGCGGCAATGCGTTGGTGCAGCCAGGCGCGCTCTTGCGGCTCCAGCGAGAACAGGGCAATGCCACCGTGCACCGCGCGCTTGGGAGCAGTGGTAAACCAGTTGGACAAGGGTTTGCCGGTGATGCGCCAGACTTCCAGCGCCCGCTGGATGCGCTGACTGTCGCCGGGCGGCAGGCGCGCGGCCGTGGCCGGGTCGATACGCGCCAGTTCGGCGTGCAGCGCGGGCCAGCCGCGTTCGCGCGCCTGCTGGTCGATTTGCGCGCGGACGGCGGCGTCGGCGGGCGGCAGTTCATCCAGGCCATCGAGCAGCGCCTTGAAGTAGAGCATGGTGCCGCCCGCCAGCACGGGCAGTCGGTTGCGGCTGCGGATTTGTTCGATCAGCCGCCGCGCATCGCGCGCGAATTCGGCGGCGCTGTAGGGCGCGCGCGGGTCGCGGATGTCGATCAGGTGGTGCGGCGCGCGCGCGCGTTCATCCGCGCCTGGCTTGGCCGTGCCGATGTCCAGGCCGCGATAGACCTGCGCCGAATCGACGCTGATGATTTCGATGGGCAGGCGCTGGGCCAGCAGCAGCGCCAGCGCGGATTTGCCGCTGGCGGTCGGCCCGGCGATGGCGACGGCCTCAAGCGGCGCGGTTGGTCCGGTCATGCTCGGCGCTGTCATGGCGGGGCGCGGTCAGCGACGCTGCCTGCGTCAATTGCGCGCGCAGCCATTGGAACAGCTCGCGCGCCGCGCGGCCTTGCCGGACTGCCTGTCCGGGCGTTTCCATTGACGCGGCGCGTTCCTTGCGTGCCTGCCGGATCAGCACGCGCAAAGGTTGCGCATCGGCGCCGGGGGATTGCGCCATCCATTCGGTCAGCGCGCCGTCGCCGGCGATCAGCCGGGCGCGCCAATCCTCGGCGGCGTGCAGCAGCAGCGTGTCCTGCGCCGCGCCGCTGCGCTGGTCTTGCAACGCGGCGCGGATAGCGGCCAGGTCGGCATCGTCCAACTGCCGCATCAGCTTGCCGATGAACTGGCGCTGCCGCCGCTGCGCGCCAAAGTCGGTGATGCGCGCCAGTTGGGCCAGTGCCTCGGCCAGCCGCGCGGGCAGGTGCAGCGCGTCCAGCGCATCGGCACGCAAGGCCGCAAGCTGCACGCCCAAGGTTTGCAACTCGGCGCTTTCGGCCTTGCGCTCGGTTTTGCTGGGGGGAGCGTCCTGCCGCTCGCGCCGCAATTCCAAATCCTGCGGGCTGCCTTCGGCTACGAATTGGCCGCGCACGAAATAACCTTTGCGGACAGGACGGGACATGCGGTAAAACGAGATGTAACGCTTGGCAAGCGGGCAGCTATCATAGTGCGCATGAGTGAAATTGCCCAGCCCGCCGAGGGCTTTTCTTATTCCCGCGCGTTTTTTGAAGACCTGGTTGACGCTGCCCTGGCCCAGGCCCGCAAACTGGGCGCGACCGATGCCGGCGCGGAGGCGTCCGAAGGGTGCGGCCTGTCGGTGAGCGTGCGCAAGGGCGCGCTGGAGAACATCGAGCACAACCGCGACAAGTCACTGGGCGTGACGGTGTATGCCGGTCAGCGGCGCGGCAATGCCAGTACGTCCGACTTTGCGCCCGATGCTATCGAGCGCACGGTGCAGGCCGCCTACGACATTGCGCGCTTTACCGCCGAGGACCCCGCCGCGGGCCTGCCCGACGAGGCCGGCATCGCGCGCGAATACCCGGAACTGGACCTGTTTCACCCCTGGCCGGTGACGGCAGATGAGGCCACTCAAATCGCTCTGGCGTGCGAACACGCGGCCTTTGCCACCGACCCGCGCATCACCAACAGCGAAGGGGCCAGCGTGTCGGCCCAGCAGAGCCATTTTTTCGCCGCGCACACGCACGGTTTTCGCGGCGGCTATGCCAGCTCGCGTCACACCCTGAGCGTGGCGCCCATCGCCGGGTCGGGCCAGCACATGCAACGCGACTATTGGTTCAGCTCCATGCGCAACGCGCGTGATCTGGCCGCGCCAGAGGCCGTGGGGCGTTACGCTGCCGAGCGGGCCTTAAGCCGCCTGAACGCCCGCAAGATTCCTACCACCGAATGTCCGGTGCTGTTTGAATCGTCCCTGGCGGCGGGGCTGATGGGCAGCTTTGTGCAGGCCGTCAGCGGCGGCGCGCTGTACCGCAAGAGCAGCTTCTTGACCGATTCGTTGGGCAAGCCGGTCTTTCCCGAACACATCGACCTTCATGAAGACCCGTTCATCCGCGGCGGCAAAGGCTCTTCCCCGTTCGACGACGAGGGCGTGCGCGTGGCCGCGCGCGACGTGGTGTTCCGCGGCTGCGTGCAGGGCTATTTTCTGTCTACCTATTCGGCGCGCAAGCTGGGCATGTCCACCACCGGCAACGCGGGCGGATCGCACAACCTGAGCCTGACCTCGCGCCTGACGCGCCCCGGCGACGACCTGACCGAAATGCTGCGCAAGCTCGGCACCGGCCTGTTCGTCATCGAGCTGATGGGGCAGGGCGTGAACATGGTTACCGGCGACTATTCGCGCGGCGCTTGCGGCTTTTGGGTTGAAAACGGCGCTATCGCCTACCCGGTGCAGGAAATCACCATTGCGGGCAACCTGCGGCAGATGTTCGCCGGCATCCGCGCCGTCGGCGCCGACGCCTACACCTACGGTGCCAAGACCACCGGCTCCATACTTATCGACCGGATGATGGTGGGCGGGAGTTGAGGGATGGTTTTGAAGGCCAAATGTTTTATGGCTTGGCCAGCGCCTGCTTGACCGCCTGGCTAACGGCGGCCATGTCGGTCTTGTCGGCCAGGCGCTGTTTGGCCGCGCTCATGACCTTGCCCATGTCCGCCGGGCCGGCGGCGCCCGTTTCGGCGATGATGGCGCGCACGGCAGCTTGCACTTCCTGGGCCGACAGGCGCGCGGGCAGATAGGCTTGCAGCACGGTAATTTCGGCGCTTTCCTTGTCCGCCAGGTCTTGACGGCCCGCTTGCTGGAAAGCGGCCACGCTGTCGCGCCGCTGTTTGATTAGCTTGTCGATGATGGCGACAATGGCCGCGTCGTCAAGCGTAAGGCGCTCGTCAACCTCTTTTTGTTTAAGGGCCGCCAGCAACAGGCGGATGGCGCCCAGGCGCGCGCTATCCTTGGCGCGCAGGGCGGCTTTCATGTCTTCGGTGATGCGGTCTTTGAGGGACATGCCGGTTTCTCCAAAGGAAAAAAGCCCGCGCGGTACTGTTCCCGGCGAGCTTTTGCGCGATGTAAAGGGCTTTTAGTACGGGCTTTTAGTACAGCTTCTTGGGCAACTGCATACTGCGCACGCGCTTGTAGTGGCGCTTGACGGCGGCGGCCTTTTTGCGCTTGCGCTCGGCGGTGGGCTTTTCGTAGAACTCGCGGGCGCGCAATTCGGTCAGCAGCCCCAGCTTTTCAATGGTGCGCTTGAAGCGGCGCAGCGCTACGTCAAATGGTTCGTTCTCTTTTACGCGGATGGTGGTCATTCAGGTTCCAGTTTGCGCGGCCAGAGGGCGGCAGGTCGCTAGTCTGGTTCCCGGGTAGATCAGGTCCGGGCGCGCTTGCCGCCATACGCCGCTCGTTTTGCCCCGCCTGTGTCTGGTTAAGTGGCCGACGGAGACATTTGCCAGCAAAGTTTGTAATTATAAGTAATCTGATGCCCGGTCAAGGACCACGGCGCGGCCTGAATGCCGATAGTGCGCAGGGGTTTGTGGCGGGCGCGCTACAGGGGCCTGTGGCGGCCGCGTGAAGTGCCGCCTATGCCGATGGCGCCAAATCCAGGCTTTGCAGCAACCGCGTCAAGTGACTGGCCTGCGGCAACACCGGCCCGGCAAAGCGCAACGCGCGCGCGTCGCCGATGACTAGCGTCGGAAAGGTTTCCACGTCCGCCTCGCCCAGCGCGTCAGCTTCCTCCTCGATGTCGATCCAGCGGAAGGCCAGCGCCGGGTACTTGGCCGCCGCCTGGTCGAACACCGCCCGGTAATCGCGGCAGGTGTTGCACCAGTCGGCGCACAGACAGATGACTGCGCCGACGCCGCTTTGCCTGGTCAAGGTGGCGGCGAGCAAGGCTTGCAGATCGGCGGCGGCAGCGGGGTCGGCAGTGAGGGGATTCATGGCGCGCGGCAACTGTACCGATTGTGGCGCAAGCGCGCGTTCAGTCTTGGCCCGGCGGGGCTGCCATGCCGATAATTCCCGGTTCCATGCCTGATCCGAAGTCTGTTCGTCCTGTTGCGCCGCCGCAGCCGCATGCTTTGCAAATTACTTTTCCTGAAAGCCTGCCCGTATCGGCGCGGCGCGGCGAGATCGAGGCAGCAATTGCGGCGCATCAGGTGGTCATCGTGTGCGGCGAAACGGGGTCGGGCAAGACCACGCAGTTGCCCAAGATTGCGCTGGCGATGGGCCGTGGTCGGGTTAACGCCAGATCCGGCCAGAAAGGCAAGCTGATCGGCCACACCCAGCCGCGCCGCATCGCTGCCACCAGCGTGGCGCGGCGCATCGCCGAGGAGCTGAATACGCCGCTGGGCGAAGTGGTGGGCTATCAGGTACGGTTCCAGGACCGGCTGGCGCCCGGCGCGTCGGTCAAGCTGATGACCGACGGTATTTTGCTGGCTGAAACGCAGTCCGATCCGCTGCTGCGGGCCTATGACACGCTCATCATCGACGAGGCGCACGAACGCAGCCTGAACATCGACTTTCTGCTGGGCTACCTCAAGCAGATTCTGCCGCGCCGGCCCGATCTGAAGGTGATCGTGACCTCGGCCACCATCGACGCCGACCGCTTTGCCCAGCACTTTGCAACAGAGTTGCTCCCGGCGCTGGGCCGCCCCAAGCCGGGGACAGCCCCCTTGGGGGGCAGCGCGCCACACGAAGTGGGGGAGCGCGGGGGCCTGATTCCCGCTCCCGTCATTCAGGTCTCTGGCCGGTTGTACCCGGTCGAGCAACGCTGGCGGCCTTTCGAGGAATCCAGGGACTATGGCTTGGCTGATGCCATCGCCGACGCGGTGGACGAACTCTGGCGCGGCGGCGCAGGCGGGGCGGGCGACATCCTGGTGTTTCTGCCCGGCGAGCGCGAAATCCGCGAGGCCGCCGAGCATTTGCGCCAGCATCTGGCGCACAGCCCTGTGCTGCGCGAGGCGGAAGTGTTGCCGCTGTTCGCGCGCCTGTCGCAGGCCGAGCAGGACCGGGTGTTCGAGCCGCATGGCCGCCGCCGCATCGTGCTGGCCACCAACGTGGCCGAAACCTCGCTTACCGTGCCGGGCATCCGCTACGTGATAGACCCCGGCACGGCGCGGATTAAACGCTACAGTTATCGCAGCAAAG
>JAIRQU010000108.1 GCA_031256305.1 Burkholderiaceae bacterium | reverse complement strand
GATCTTGTCGATTTCGTCGATATAGACGATGCCGCGCTGCGCCTGTTCCACGTCGTATTTGCAGCTTTGCAGCAGCTTGGTGATGATGTTCTCGACATCCTCGCCCACGTAGCCCGCCTCGGTCAGCGTGGTGGCGTCGGCCATGACGAACGGCACGTTGAGCTGGCGCGCCAGTGTTTGCGCCAGCAGCGTCTTGCCCGAACCGGTCGGGCCGATCAGCAGGATGTTGCTCTTGGCCAGTTCCACGTCGCCGCCCTGGTTGTCGGTTTTATGTTGCAGGCGCTTGTAGTGGTTGTAAACCGCGACCGAGAGGGTACGCTTGGCTTTTTCCTGTCCGATGACGTAGTTGTCCAGATTGGCCTTGATGTCGGCGGGCGTGGGCAGTCCCGCACGCGCGGCGGCAGCCTTGCCATTGGCGTCTGGCTCGGCTTCGTGCAGGATGCCGTTGCACTCGGCGATGCACTCGTCGCACAGGCACAGGGCGATGCTCTTGCCGTCAATCAATACCGAATTCCCGGCAATCAGTTTTTTGACCTCGTGCTGGCTCCTGCCGCAAAACGAGCAGTACAGGGTTTTTTCCGAACCGGGAGGGGTTTTTTCGTCGTCGGCCATGCAAAGAAAGCCCGCCAACAGGGGCGGGTGTCAACATGAATAACGATCCATCATACCCAAAGTTTCAAAGCCAGAGCCGCGGCTTGGCGCACGCCGTTCCGTGCCATCCCATTCGGGAGCGGTACCCGGTTCTTATTGCGGCCGCTGGGCGATGACCTGATCGACCAAGCCGTACTCGCGCGCCTCCTCGGCGGTCATGAAGTAATCGCGCTCGGTATCGCGCACCACCTTGTCATAGGGCTGCCCGGTGCGTTCGGCCAGAATGCGGTTCATCTGCTCCTTGGTGCGCAAAATGTCGCGCGCGTGGATTTCAATGTCGGTGGCCTGCCCTTGCGTGCCGCCGAGCACCTGGTGGATCATGATCTTGCTGTTGGGCAGCGAAAAACGCTTGCCCTTGGCGCCGGCGGCCAGCAAAAATGCGCCCATGCTGGCGGCAAAGCCCAGGCACATGGTGGACACGTCGGGTTTGATGAACTGCATGGTGTCGTAGATCGACATGCCCGCGCTCACGCTGCCGCCGGGCGAGTTGATGTAGAACGAAATGTCCTTGTCCGGGTTTTCGCTTTCCAGGAACAGCAGTTGCGCGACCACCAGGTTGGCCGTCTGGTCGTTGACCTCGCCCACCAGGAACACCACGCGCTCCTTGAGCAGGCGGGAATAGATGTCGTAAGCCCGCTCGCCGCGCCCGGACTGCTCGACCACCATCGGGACCAGACCCAGGTTGCGGGGGGATTCATATGCGCTCATGCGTGGCTCCGTGCTTAAAAAATGTAATTGTCGGCCAAGTGCGGGATGAAAGAGCAGGAATCAAGAACGAGACATACGTGTGCAACAGGCAAGGCTACTCAGTTCATCCTTAAAAAGTACTGTTTTCAGTACTTTTAACATTAAAATACAGGGCATGAACACCTTGACGCTTTCCCCAAGCAACGGTAATCTGGCCAACAGCCTGACTGTGGCCGAAATCAAACGCCGCGGCATGGCCGCCATTGAGGACGGACTGCGGCACGGCCCAGTGCGCATTTTCAAGCGCAACAGGGCTGCTGCCGTGGTGCTGTCCGAGAGCGACTATCAGCGGCTGACCGCTGCCGCCAGCGGCCAGACTGCAGTGCCGGGATTAAGTGCGATGCAATGGCTGCTGGCGCACCCGGCGCACGGCCAGCGTCACAAAGGCGACATTGACCGCCAGCTTGCCGCCGAACGCGCCTGGTAAGGCCGGCAACGCTGCCGTTGGCCGTGATCGCCTTTCTCGATGCCAGCGCGTTGATCTACTTGATCGAAGGCGCCGCACCCTTGGCGGCCAAGGCGCGCCAGTGTTTGCGCTGTTTGCAGGCGCGGCACGGTGATTTGCGTCTGGCCGTCAGCCGCTTGACCTGGCTGGAATGCCGGGTCGGCCCTTTGAAAACCAACGATGCGGCAACGCTCGCCGTCTATGACGCCTTTTTTGCGCGGCCCGATTTGCTGACCGTGGAGATAGGCGCGCGGGCCGTCGAACTGGCTGCCGTCATCCGCGCGCACCGTGGCCTGAAAACGCCCGACGCCCTGCAAGCGGCGTGTTGCCTGCAATTGGGCGCGGCGCACGTGTTCGTCACGGGTGATGCGGTCTTTGATCGCGTGCCGGGGCTTCAGGTAACGCGGATCGGCTGATTACAGATCAGACGGACGCATCGGCCAGCCGTGCAAGCAAGCACAGATCAGGGCCGATGCACTGCGCATCATGAATGTGCCAACGCACCGCGTCGGCCAGCGCCGCGGGCGGATCAAGCGCGGCGATACCAGGGCCATCGCCCAGCAGCAGCGGAGCCAGGTAGAACAATAGTTCATCGGCCAAGCCGGCGCGCAGGAAAGCGCCGGTGAGCGTCGCGCCAGCTTCCACATGCAGCTCATTGACTTCGCGCCGCGCCAGATCGGCCAGCAGCGCGGCCAAGTCAATCCGGCCATCGGCACCGGGGCAGGCCATCAATTTCGCGCCGCGTTCGCACAAGCGTTGCGCCAGCGCACTCCCTGTATCGGCAGTGGTGTAGATCAGCACCCGCCGCCCCGCTGCCTGCCACAGCCGCGCCTGAAGCGGGGTACGCAAATGGCTGTCCAAAATCACCAAATCGGGCTGGCGCGTAACGCCGGGCGCGCGCGCGGTCAGCAACGGATCGTCGCGCAGCACGGTGCCTATGCCCGTCAGCACTGCGCTCGCGCGAGCGCGCCAGGCGTGGCCATCGACGCGGGCGGCATCCGAAGTAATCCATTGGCTCGCGCCGCTGGGCAACGCCGTGCGGCCATCAAGCGACGCGGCGCTTTTGACCCGCACCCAAGGACGCGCGCGCGTCATGCGGCTGAAAAACCCCAGGTTTATCTCGCGCGCTTGCTGTTCGCGCAAGCCTACGTCTACCGCGATGCCCGCGCCGCGTAAACGTGCCAAGCCTTGCCCGGCCACGCGCGGATTGGGGTCCTGCACCGCCGCTACCACGCGCGCCACGCCCGCGGTCATCAGCGCGTCGCAGCACGGCCCGGTGCGGCCCTGGTGCGCGCAGGGTTCGAGCGTGACATAGACCGTCGCGCCGCGCACGTCATGACCGCACGCCGCCGCGTCGCGCAGCGCCATGATTTCGGCGTGCGCCTGACCCACCGTCTGCGTGCGCCCTTTGCCTAACACGT
>JAIRQU010000094.1 GCA_031256305.1 Burkholderiaceae bacterium | reverse complement strand
GGGCAGCGTGGCCAAGCCCGCGCGCGAGGTCAAGCCCGGCGACGAGGTGCGTATCCGCCAAGGCGCCGAGGAGCGCGTGCTGACCGTGCGCGCCCTGTCGCTGCAACGCGGCCCGGCGGCGGTGGCGCAAACGCTGTACGCGGAAACGCCCGAAAGCCGCGCCGCGCGCGAGCGGCTGGCCACGGCGCGCCGGCTGGCCCCCGAACCGGCGCTGACCATCACGCACGGACGCCCCACCAAACGCGACCGGCGCGAGCTTGACCAGCAGCGGCGCGGCCAGCCGGGCCGCGCGCCCGACCGGATGCCGGGCGATTGGGACGAGCGCTGGTCGGCGTCGTGGGAATAGGCACACAGCGGTTCCGCCTGCCTGAAAAACGCCCGCAGACCCGCCGCGCATCGGCCAGCGGCAGGAAATTGAGCGGCGGATAGACGGCATGACAAGCCATGCCGCCAGCGGAATAATCGTGAACAGCTTGCGCAGGGAAAGCGCAGCAGCGATCAATGCGGCGCGCGCCGCAGGACGGTTACGCCGCCTCGACGGGCAGGCGCTCAACGCGGCCATCGGCGTGCAGGCGCAGGATTTGGGCGCGGCGCTCCGTGGCCGTGACATGCCAGTCGGAGAGCGCGCGCCGCCAGCGCACGGCATTCAGCGCATGGTCGCCGGGCTGGTGCGTGTGTCCGTGGATCAGCGTGGCGGCGCGGGCCGCGTCCAGCCAGTCCAGAACGAGGGCGGCGTTAACGTCGGCATAGTGCGCTTGCGCGGCTTGATGCGCCCGGCTTTGCGCGCGCATCTGGCGCGCAAGCGCTTGCCGCTCGGCCAATGGCCGCGCCAGCATGGCGCGCCTCCATTCGGGCGAGCGCGCTTGTGCGCGCTCGCGCTGGTAGGCCACGTCGTCCGTGCAGAGCAGGTCGCCGTGGGTCAGCAGATAAACGTTCGCGCCAAAGTGCAGCGCGGTTGGATCGGCCAGCGGCTGCATGTTGGCGGCGGCCAGACAAGCCGCGCCAACCAGAAAGTCCCGGTTGCCGGGCATAAAGTACAGGCTAATCCGGCTGCTGGCGGCGTGCAGCGCGGCAATGCAGTCCGCTTCAAAACTGCCGGGCTGGGCGGCGTCGTCGCCAATCCATGCCTCGAACAAATCGCCCAGGATCAGCAGTGCGTCGGCGCGGGTGCGCGCCAGGTAATCGCGCCATGCGGCAAACACGCCCGGCGTGTCAGGCGACAGGTGCAGGTCGGCGATCAGGTCGATGGCGCGCCACGGCGCGGGCGCAGTCAGTTGCGTAAACGCGGGGTTTGCCGGGGCCGCGGGCGCGGCGGTGGGTAAATTGCTCATGCGTATCACTGGCCCGAACCGTTTCAGTCCGCCAGCACGGCTTTTTCGATCACCACGTCGTCCTTGGGAACGTCGTCGTGAAAACCGCGCCGGCCCGTGGGCACGGCCTTGATGGCATCGACTACGGACTGGCCATCGACGACCTTGCCGAACACCGCGTAGCCCCAGCCGCGCGGCGTAGGCGCGGTGTGGTCGAGAAAGTCGTTGTCGGCCACATTGATGAAGAATTGCGCGCTGGCCGAATGCGGGTCGCTGGTGCGCGCCATGGCCACGGTGTAGGCGGTGTTCTTCAAACCATTGCTGGCCTCGTTTTCAATGGACGCACTGGCGGGCTTTTCCTTCAGGCCGGGCGTCATGCCCCCGCCCTGGATCATGAAGCCGTCGATGACGCGGTGAAACAGCGTGCCGTCGTAATGGCCCTGCTTGACGTAATCGACAAAGTTGGCGACGGTCTTGGGCGCTTTTTCGGCATCGAGTTCCAGCGTGATGACGCCGCGTCCGGCAATGTGCAGTTGAACCTTGGGATTGCTCATGACGGATTCCTGGTTTATTTGAGGAGCGTTACGGATTGAATCACGATGGGCGTTTGCGGCGCGTCGGATGGAAACGGCCCGCCCGGGCCGGTGGGCGTGTCGCGGATTTTGTCCACGACGCTTTGGCCATCGACGACCTTGCCGAACACCGCGTAGCCCCAGCCCTGCGGCGTGGGCGCGGTGTAGTTCAGAAAGCCGTTGTCGGCCACGTTGATGAAGAATTGCGCCGTGGCCGAATCCGGGCCGGGCTTGCGCGCCATGGCGATGGTGTAGGGGGTGTTCTTCAAGCCGTTGTCCGCTTCGTTCTTGATGGGCGCGCGAGTCGGCTTTTCCTGGTAATGGATGTCATAGCCGCCGCCCTGGATCATGAAGGTCTTGATGACGCGGTGAAAAATCGTGCCGTCGTACTGCTTGTCGCGCACGTATTGCAGGAAATTGGCGACCGTTCTGGGTGCTTGGTCGGGATACAGCTCGACGACGAAGTCACCGTCGGTGGTAACGAATTTGACGCGCGGGTTGAGATGGTGGGCGATTTTTCCAGTGGCCGGGGCCGTTGACTGGCCGACGGCAATTGCGGGCAGCGCCAGCGTGGCGGCGGCCAGCAGCGCGGCAGCGCCCTGGAGCAAGCGGCGGCGGAGGATGGGCATGAGGAACCTTTCAGAAAAAAGAGAAACGGTGTTAAGGATGCGCCGCCAAGGCTGTACCGGACGCGGCGGTATCGGGTGCAGAAGCCGGGGGTTGCGGGGCGGACGCGGTTAGCGGAGCAACGGGCGCGTCACCGGCGATAGGACGCGGCGCTGGCGGGAATACGACGATCTGCGAGCTGGATGCCGCGCCAGCGGGTTGGGACGCCGCAGCGGCAGGCCCGGAAGCGGCGGGCTGTAATGACGGCGCCGCCACTGGAACTATGGGCGCGTCGCCAGCCGTAGGACGCAGCGTTGGCGCGGGCGGGAATACGACGATCTGCGAGCCGGATGCCGCAGCGGCGGGCTGTAATGACGGCACCACCACCGGAACTATGGGCGCGTCGCCAGCCGTAGGACGCAGCGTTGGCGCGGCCGGGAATACGACGACCTGCGAGCCGGGTGCCGCGCCGGCAGGTTGGGACGCCGCCGCAGCAGGCCCGGAAGCGGCGGGCGATGGCGCTGACGCCGTTGCGGCGGGCTGGGACGCGGCAGGTTGCGGGCTGGACGCCGCAGCAGCGGGTTTCGACGCCGCAGCAGCAGGCTCAGAAGCGGCGGGGGGTGGCGCTGACGCCGCAGCAGCGGGTTGGGTTGCGGCCGTGGCCTGCGTTGCCGGCGCGCTGCCGGCAATGACGCGATTGGCCGCGTCGATCTTGGCTGCAAGGCGGGCGCTGGCGTCAGCATCGCCAGCGCTGGCTTGACGCGCCTGTTCGTAGTTGCGCAGCGCCAGCCGGATGTCGAGGTCGCCCAGGTTTTCCAGCGCGGTGACGTAGTGCGGGTCAACGCGCAACGCGGATTCCAGCGCCGCCTGGGCCTGGTCAATCTGCCCGCGCGCGGCGTAGAGCACGGCCAGGTTGTTCCACGGCTCGGCCAGTTCGGGATAATCGCGCGTGAGCTGCGTGAGCATGGCCTGGGCATCATCCGCGCGGCCCGCCGCTTTCAGCGCCCCTGCCTTGAGAAAGCGCATCTGCGGATCGTTAGGGTGCTTGGCGATGTAGGCGTCGGCCTGCTGCAACGCTTGGGCCGCCTGCCCTTGCCGCAGCAACTGCTCCACCGGCGCGTAAGGCTCATCGGCATGGGCCGCGCTCCAGAGCAGGCCCGCGGCGGGCAACGTCAAAATGGCAATCAACCGGGAAAGCGATGGGAAACGGGCGGTCATGCGGGCGGCGCGATCAAGGCGGCTTATAGAGCGGGTGCGGTTAAAACTATACTGACGGATGATTTTACGAGCCGCGCCCGGTTCGATTGGGATGGTCTGATTTTGCTGGCGCGGGTGTAACGCAACCGCCGTTTACAACCGCAACCGTTTTTTGTTTCCCCGATGACTCTGCGCATCCACAACACGCTCACGCGCGCGCTGGAACCTTTTACGTCTCTTGAACCGGGCCACGCGCGCATGTACGTGTGCGGCATGACCGTGTATGACCTGTGCCATGTCGGCCACGCGCGCTCGGCGGTGGCCTTCGACGTGGCGCGGCGCTGGCTGGCCGCCAGCGGCTGGCGCGTGACCTTCGTGCGCAACATCACCGACATCGACGACAAGATCATCCGCCGCGCCGGCGAAAACGGCGAGCCGATCCGCCAGCTCACCGACCGCATGATCGCCCAAATGCACCGCGACCTGGACGCGCTGGGTGTGCTGCGCCCGGACCACGAACCGCGCGCCACCGGCTACGTGCCGCAGATGCTCGATCTGGTGCAACGCTTGCGGGACAAGGGGCTGGCCTACGCCAGCGCCAGCGGCGACGTGAATTACGCGGTGCGCAAGTTTCCTGGCTACGGCAAGCTATCGGGCAAGACGCCCGATGAATTGCGCGCGGGCAGCCGCGTTGACGTGAGCGAAGACAAGCGCGATCCGCTGGACTTTGCGCTGTGGAAGGCGGCCAAGCCCGCCGAGCCGGACAGCGCCAAATGGCCCAGCCCTTACGGCCTGGGACGGCCCGGCTGGCATCTGGAATGCTCGGCCATGAGCTGCGCGCTGCTGGGCCAGACCTTCGACATCCACGGCGGCGGGGCCGACCTGCAATTTCCGCATCACGAAAACGAAATCGCGCAAAGCGAAGGCGCCAACGGCGCGCCGCTGGCCCGCTACTGGATGCACAACGGCTTTGTCAACATCGACGGCGAGAAGATGTCCAAGTCGCTGGGCAACTTTTTCACCCTCCGCGACGTGTTGAAAGTATTCGACGCGGAGACGGTGCGCCTGTTCATCGTGCGCAGCCATTACCGCAGCCCGTTGGCCTACAGCGACGCGCATTTGCAGGACGCGCGCGCCGCGCTGCGGCGGCTCTACACGGCACTTGATGCCGTGTTACCAGGAACTACGGCGTTTGACGCCGCGTTACCGAAGACTACGGCGCTGGATGCCGCCCCGCCGGGGGCCATGCCGGACGGCATCGACTGGTCGCACCCGGCGGCGGCGCGCTTCAAGGCCGCGATGGACGAGGACTTTGGCACGCCCGACGCGGTGGCCGCGCTGTTCGATCTGGCTGGCGAAGTCAACCGCGCGCGCCGGCCCGGTGACGCGGCCCTGCTCAAGGCGCTGGGCGGTCTGCTGGGCTTGTTGCAGGACGATCCCCGGCGTTTTTTGCAAGCCGCCAGTCCCGGCAAACGTCTGGACGCGGCAACCATCGAGGCGCGCATCGCCGCCCGCGCCGCGGCCAAGCAGTCCCGGAATTACGCCGAGGCCGACTGCATCCGCGCCGAACTGCTGGCCCAGGGCATCGCGCTCAAGGACACCAGCGCGGGCACCACCTGGGAAGCGGCGTGACCGGCAAGGCCAAAAGCAAAACCCGTCCCGCTGCAAGCCAGACGCCGGACGCGGCAACAGCCACGCCGGATACAGTCACGCCCGGCTATTGGAGCCAGGCGTGCCAGCATCTGACGCGGCGCGACCGGGTGATGCGCCGGCTCATCCCCAAGTTCGGCGGCGCTTGCCTGCAATCGCGCGGCGACCCGTTCGTCACGCTGGCGCGTTCCGTGGTGGGCCAGCAGATCTCGGTCAAGGCCGCGCAGGCGGTGTGGGAGCGCTTTGAGCGGCTGCCCAGTTGCATGACGCCCGCCGAAGTGCTGCGCCTGAAACCCGATGCCATGCGCGCGGCGGGCCTGTCGGCGCGCAAGATCGAATACTTGGTCGATCTGGCGCTGCACTTTGACGGCGGCGCGATCACTCCCGCCGCCTGGGGCGGCATGGACGACGAGGCCATCATCGCCGAACTGGTCACTATCCGCGGCATCGGGCGCTGGACGGCGGAGATGTTCCTGATGTTCCACCTGCTGCGGCCCAACGTGCTGCCGCTGGACGACGCGGGGCTGCTCAGGGGCATCAGCCTGCAATACTTTTCCGGCGAGCCGGTCAGCCGCAGCGAAGCGCGCGAACTGGCCGCCGCCTGGTCGCCCTGGCGCAGCGTGGCCACGTGGTATCTGTGGCGCTCGCTGGACTCCGAACCCGTCGCGTATTGAAGCCGCAACTTTTCAAACCTGCAAACACCACACTTGGTCCCCATGCCCAGCTTGACGGCGTTGTCCATCAGTTGCGCGCCGCCCAATTTAGCGCCGTTGCCGCAGTGCGTTGCGGGCATTCCCTTAATGGTTGCCGGGGCGCTGCCGGTGGCGGGGCGGCTCACCCCCTCAAGCGTTGACCTTCATAAACGGGTTCCACCTGTCGGCCACTCAATTTACTGGGGTTCGTCATGTTTACCCCGACCTACAGGCACCGAAGCGGCCAGCGCTGCCCGCCGAGGAGGCGCCGCTGGCAGGCGCTGTTGCGGGATTATCCGCTGTACCCGATATCGATATGACCGGCATTCCGTTGTCATTGACGAAATCGGCGCCAATATACGTGCCGTCAGCCGTATAATACCCGTCGGCGACGGACGATTGATATACAGGACTGCCGTTCAGCAAACCAGCCGTCGTGGCTATGGTTAAGCTGGAAACCGGAACGCTTGAAGATGAATCAGACTTTTCTTACTCCTTGAAAAGGAAATGGAACAAACAAAAAATAAATTGAATATTACTACTGCGACATTCAATCGCTATTAAAAAACGCCGATAAACTGTATATCCAACACAAAGAACCATTCCGATAATCACCCATGGCGAAGCATAGGCCACTAAAACATTTATAGCCAATCTTCCTGACCAAATAACCTCGACAGGTCTTGACCGAATAAAATAATATATGACAGAATATATTCCGGCGTAACAACAAAAAACACATGCAACCAAATATATGAATAATATTTTATTATTTTTTCTTTGAACTCATTGAGTTTATGCCCAGGAAACAAAGCTTCCAATGGGTTAAGTAAAGATAGCAATAAAACCAAAACGGCATTTATCCCGCACACATCGCCAAACAAACGCAGCGTCGCCGGACAGGGCATCCCGGTAAACACCACCCACGGCCTGCCCCGGCCCAGTTCAATGAGGTCCAACAAAGGCGCGGCTTTACGGGACATGGTTTCAAACCACGGCAATGACGGCGCAAATAATGCACAGACTGCCGGGTAACAGGCTAGAACCATCCAAATCCTGTGCAGCAGGGACGCTTCCACCCATTCTTTTTTAAAGTCTGCTAATGTGTAAGCTTTTATGGCCATGATTTCAATTGTTATGACTGATCCAGCGCCGCCCGCTCGCGCCCAGTGCATCCAGCGCCCGCTTGCCCATGCTGCGCCAAGCTCCAGTTGAGTTGCACAGATGCTCCAGCGCAATGCAGCCGCCGCTGCCTGCCTGCCATCTCCACATCCGGCGCTGACCTGTCCATTGTCTGTTCGATGGTGTAACTGTCATAGCTGGTTTGTTGTACCCAGCCCACAAGCGCGCCGCTGGATTATCAGTGCCGCGCGCAGGTTCGTGTCTTTGCGCTTGTCCCGGTGTCACCCGGCTGCTCTTGTGCGGTGCGGCACCCTCATCAGAGCCGGCAAGGCCAGGCCCAAATCGGCGGCGCATTCCGTCAGGGTTCAGCGGGCGCGCATTGGGGCTGCGGCACCACCGGGCAGTGCTGGGCCACATCCTGTTTAAGACCGCCGCCGGCCACGCGGTACTGGTTGGCGCAAGCGGCGGCGGCGTTAAAGCGTGCCCATTGTCCGGCGCAACTGTTGTCATCATCGGGCTGCCGGGGCGCATCGGGCGCGTGAT
Organism: Burkholderiaceae bacterium; assembly: GCA_031256305.1. Taxonomy (GTDB): domain Bacteria; phylum Pseudomonadota; class Gammaproteobacteria; order Burkholderiales; family Burkholderiaceae_C; genus Ottowia. The sequence goes on along the minus strand of JAIRQU010000094.1, from coordinate 2,085 downwards.
CCGCGTCGGCTTGCGCCGCGGCGGGAGGCGGATTGAGATAGCTGCGGTACTGCTGCATCCGCGCGTCGGCTTGTTCCTTTTGTTCCGGCGTGGCGGACTGGATAGGCCCAACTTCGGTCGTTTGTTCGGGGGCGTCGGGCGGCAGCGCGTCGCCATAATGCACCCGGCCCTTGGCATCGACCCAGCGGCTAATCATCGGCGTGGGCGGCGGTTTGGGCGCGGAAGCGTCCTGGGCAGGGCCAGCCGGCGCCGCTTGTTGCGCCAGGACCGGCATTAAAGCGGCGGACAACACAGCGGCTGCGACAAAAGCAAGAATGCGGCGCATGGCGGAATCTCCAGTTTTCAGCGTTGCCTGAAACAAATCCCAGCACAATATAGCCCAATGCCAGACGTTGACCGTTTCTTGCTTGCCGATGTGCGCCATGCCGCCCCGTGATGCGCCCAACATGACGGTCTCCGGCGACGTGCACGGCATCCGGCTGGCGCTGGAACAGGCGCGCGCGGCGGCGGCAAAGGGCGAGGTGCCCGTGGGCGCGGTGCTGGCCGATGCGCAAGGACGCGTCATCGCCATGGGGCGCAACGCGCCTATTGCCGCGCGCGATCCGGCGGCGCACGCCGAAATCAGGGCGCTGCGCGCGGCGGCGCGGCGCCTGGGTAATTACCGGCTGGACGGCTGCACGCTCTACGTCACGCTGGAGCCGTGCGCGATGTGCGCCGGGGCGGTTTTGCACGCGCGCGTACGGCGCGTGGTTTATGGCGCGCGCGATCCCAAGGCGGGCGCGGCCGGGTCGGTGCTGGACGTGCTGGGCGATGCGCGCCTGAATCACCAGACCGCGGTCACGCCCGGCGTGCTGGCCAGCGAATGCGGCGCGCTGCTGCGCGAATTTTTCCGCCCGCGCCGGAGCAACGCCAGCCCGTTGCGCGAGGACGCGCTGCGCACGCCGGACGCGGCGTTTGCCGATCTGCCCGATTGGCCCTGGCCGCCGCAATACCTGGCCGATCTGCCCGCGCTGGCCGGGCTGCGGATGCACGTGATCGACACGGGGCCGGCTGCCGCGCCGCTGGCGTGGCTGCTGTTGCACGACAGCCCGGCGTGGAGCTGGCAGTTCCGGCATCTGATCGCGGCGCTGGCCGCTGCCGGGCAGCGCGTGATCGCGCCCGACCTGATCGGTTTTGGCCGCAGCGACAAGCCCAAACGCGCAGCCGCGCACAGTCTGGCCTGGCACGCGCAGACGCTGCGGGAATTGGCGGACAGACTGAATTTGCGCCGCGCCGTGCTGGCCGGCTGCGGCTTGGGCGGCCGGCTGGCCCAGACGCTGCCGGTGTCCGCGCCGGAATGCGATGCGCGGCGTTATGGCGGCCTGCTGCTGATTGAGGCTGGACATGACGGCGCATCCGATGCCGCCCATGCCGCGCCCTTTCCCGACGCGGGCCACCGCGCGGCCTTGCGCGCCGCGCCGCGCCTGTGGCGCGAAAGCCAGTCCGCGCTGGACGCCGCGCGCGCGTTCTGGCAAGACGGCGCGCGGCCGGTGTTGACGCAAGCGTGCGACCTGTCATCGCCCGCGCAAGCCTATGCGCTGGCCGATGCGGCGTCGCGCTATTTCGCGCCCATTCCATCAGGTACGCCCTCATGACCGGCGGCAGCAATTGCCCGGCTGCGCTTGCTCCCCGGCGCTGGGAGCGGCTGGACGCCTTGCGCGGCCTGGCGCTGGCGTGGATGACGGCGTTCCACTTTTCGTTTGATCTGAACTGGTTCGGCGTTATCCGCCAGAATTTTTACAGTGACCCGCTGTGGACCACGCAGCGCATGGGCATCCTGAGCCTGTTCCTGATCGCCGCTGGCATGGGGCAGGCCGTCGCGCAGGCGCAAGGACAGGGTTGGCCGCGCTTTTGGCGGCGCTGGACGCAAATTGCGCTGGCGGCGGCGCTGGTCTCGCTGGGATCGTGGCGGGCTTTCCCCGAAAGCTGGATCAGCTTTGGCGTGCTGCACGGCATGGCGCTGATGCTGCCGCTCACGCGCGCGCTGCTGGGCGCGCGGGTTGGCGCATGGTGGGCGCGCTGGCCGTGGGCGCTGGCGCTGCCGGG
>JAIRQU010000043.1 GCA_031256305.1 Burkholderiaceae bacterium | reverse complement strand
GTGCGCAATTTTCTGGACGCGCGCGGCTTCATCGACATCGAAACGCCCATGCTGGGCAAAAGCACGCCCGAAGGCGCGCGCGACTATCTGGTGCCCAGCCGCGTGCATGACGGGCAGTTCTACGCGCTGCCGCAGTCGCCCCAGCTCTACAAGCAGATGCTGATGGTGGCGGGCTACGACCGCTATTACCAGATCACCAAATGCTTCCGCGACGAAGACCTGCGCGCCGACCGCCAGCCCGAATTCACGCAGATCGACTGCGAGACTTCGTTTCTGGAAGAGGCCGAAATTCGCGCCATTTTCGAGGACATGGCGGCGCAGGTGTTCAAGACGCAACTGGGCGTGGACTTGGGCGCGTTCCCCGTCATGGCCTATCAGGAGGCAATGCGGCGCTTTGGCTCGGACAAGCCCGATCTGCGCGTCAAGCTGGAACTGACCGACCTGGCCGACGCGATGAAGGACGTGGACTTCAAGGTCTTTTCCACGCCCGCCAACGCCCCCGGCGGGCGCGTGGCGGCGCTGCGCGTGCCCGGCGGCGCGGCCATCAGTCGCGGCGAAATCGACCAGTACGGCGAGTTCGTCAAGATCTACGGCGCGCGCGGCCTGGCCTGGATCAAGGTCAACGAGCTGGGCGCCACGCCCGAACAACGGCGCGCGGGCCTGCAATCGCCCATCGTCAAGAACCTGCACGACGCGGCGCTGGCGGCCATTGTGGAGCGCACTGGCGCGCAGGCGGGCGACATCATCTTTTTTGGCGCGGACAAGGCCAAGGTCGTCAATGACGCCATCGGCGCGCTGCGCCTGAAAATCGGCCTGGGCGAATTCGGCAAGAGCCACGGTCTGTTCAAGGATTGCTGGACGCCGCTGTGGGTGGTGGACTTTCCGATGTTTGAATACGACGAGGAAAACGCGCGCTGGGCCGCCGTGCATCACCCCTTTACCAGCCCCAAGGACGGCCACGAAAACCTGATGGACAGCGACCCCGCCGCCTGCATGGCCAAGGCGTATGACATGGTGCTCAACGGCTGGGAGCTGGGCGGCGGTTCGGTGCGGATCCACCGCGCCGACGTGCAAAGCAAGGTTTTTGCCGCCCTGAAGATCGGCCCGGAAGAAGCGCGCGCCAAATTTGGCTACCTGCTCGACGCTCTGCAATACGGCGCGCCGCCGCACGGCGGGCTGGCCTTTGGGCTGGATCGCCTCATCACGCTGATGACCGGCGCTCAATCCATCCGCGACGTCATCGCCTTTCCCAAAACCCAGCGCGCGCAGGACCTGCTCACGCAAGCGCCCTCGCCGGTCGATGAAAAGCAGTTGCGCGAACTGCACATCCGGCTGCGCAATCCGGCTGCGGTTTGACCCGGAAAGCGCTGCTCGGCTTTTACCCGGAATGAATTACCATGAGCCGGGGGCGTTTAGGGCATGGCCTGTGCGAATTTCTAGCGTTCGGTATCAAAGAAGTACGCGCCTGCCTGTTTTCGGGTTTGTTTTTCATTGCGATTTTTACTGTTCCCCGGACGGGGTTGCTGGGACTACCCCGCTACGATTTATTGCTGGTTGCCGCCGTGGGAATTCAAACGGCGATGTTGTGGGCCAGATTAGAAACGTTCGATGAATTCAAGGCTATTTGCCTGTTTCATGTGATCGGGTTTGTGCTGGAGGTGTTCAAAACATCGAACAGCATCCAATCGTGGCGTTATCCTGATTTTGCCTATACCAAGCTCTGGGGCGTGCCACTGTTTTCCGGGTTCATGTATGCCGCCGTCGGCAGTTATGTTATTCAAGCGTGGCGGCTGCTGGATGTGCGCATCCGGCACCATCCGCCCTATGCAATGGCGGCCTTGATGTCGGTGTTGGTGTATGCAAATTTTTTCACGCATCACTATATGGCCGATTACCGCTGGTATCTGACATGCGGCATCGCCGGGTTGTATGCGCGCACCACGGTGTATTTCCGCCCGCTGGACCGTGAACGCCACATGCCGCTGCTGCTGGCATTCGTTTTGATTGGCTTTTTTGTCTGGATGGCCGAAAATATCAGCACATTCATGTCTGTGTGGCGTTATCCGAATCAAATCGGCGGGTGGGCGCTGGTACACGCTGGGAATTGGAGTTCGTGGTCGCTGGTGATTGTGATGACGTTTACCATCGTCGCCAATCTCAAGCACATCAAGGCGCGTGTTCATGTGCCGGAAGCGTGAATGGCGCCGTGCCGTAGGAAACTCCAGAGCGATCAATTGGGCCGTTATTTGACGCGACCGGCCGCAACTGCCGCGACAGCCCGTGGCGTCATTGCAGCGTGAGGCCGTTACGTTCGCCGATGTCCTGGACGCCGTGGTCTCCGGCATCTGATGATGCCGCGGCGCGGCAAGTCAAGCCGCCTGTTAGGATAAACACAATTTCGTTTTAAGGAGTCTCTTCATGAGCGCGATGACGGATCTGACCGAGGCATCGGTCGAAAGCAAGGAACAATTGGTGGCCAACCTGCGCCGCGTGATTGCCGACGCGGAAGAATTGCTGGCCGCAACCGCCGATGAGAACAGCGGCAAGCTGGTCGAACTGCGCGAGCGCGTCAAGGACAACCTGCGCGTGGCGCGTGACAAACTGGCCGACGCCGAGGAATTGGTGTGTGCGCAGGCGCGCCGGGTGGCCTACGCCGCCGACGATTACGTACACGACAACCCCTGGTCGTCGATTGGCGCGGCGGCGGCGCTGGGTATTCTGATCGGCGTGCTGCTGGGCCGTCGTTGAGCGCCCGCGCCATGCCGCGTTCCGCTGGCGATCCGGGGCTGGCCGGGGGGTTGCGCGCGCTGGCCGCCGACGCGCTGGAACTGGCGCACGTCCGGCTGGAACTGTTCAGTCTGGAAGCGCGCGAAGCCTTCTTGCGCCTGGTCGTGCTGGTGGCGCTGGCCGTGGGCAGCGCAGTGGCTATCGGTTTTGGGCTGAGTTTTCTGGCGGTCTTTGTCATCGTACTGCTGTGGGACACGCACCGGCTCTGGGCGCTGGGCGTTTTCGCGGTGGTGTTTCTGGCCGGCGGCTGTGTTCTGCTGATGCTGGCCCGCGCGTGCCTGAGGGGGCTGGCCAATCTGTTTGCCGCCACGCGCGGCGAATGGCAGCATGACCGCGAGCGCCTGGGCATGGAGCGCGCGTCGGCCGATCCGGCGCGCACAGAAGGCGCGCCATGAACCGTTCCGCGCATTCGCGTCAGGACCTGGCTGACCGGCGCGCGGCGCTGCTGCTGCGCTCGGCGCAATTGCGTGAGCAACTGGCGTGGCGCGCACAGGTCTTGCGTCCCGCCGTGCGCGCCGCCGACAAGGTACACGCGGGCGCGCGGTGGGCGCGGCGTAACCCGGTCTGGCTGCTGCTGGGCGCGGCAGCGCTAACGGGCGTGGCGCTTACGCGCCCGCGCGCCGCCTTGCGCCTGGCCGGGCGCGCCTGGTCGGGCTGGCTGCTGCTGCGCCGCGCGTGGCCCGTGGCCGCCAGTCTGTTGCGACGGCTCAACTGATGCCGCCCGCGCCCGCGAGCCATCACGCGCAACCGCTGCGCGTGGTGACCTACAACATCCACAAGGGCGTACAGGGCTTTGGCCCGGTGCGGCGGCTGGAAATTCACAACCTGGCGCTGGCCATCGAGATGCTGGACGCCGACATGGTTTGCCTGCAAGAGGTGCGCGATATGAGCCACAGGCATCAGTATGTGCTTGAGGAATTCGCGCAGGTTCTCGAAGAGCTCGCCTACCCTCTACCCTATATCGGCCCCACAAGTCTATTAGGCGCGCTGGACGGCATAGACGCCGTCGCCTATCTGAGCCGCTACCCCGTTTCGGAGGTATCCGACCTGGGCGGAGTAGACGACTGGCCAATAATGCGCAAGGTGCAACGCTATAAGGTCACTTTCCCCGGAAATGTGGACGTTTGGTTTTACGGCTGCCATATAATATCGAGCGCGGATCCAGATTACGCGGAGAT
>JAIRQU010000275.1 GCA_031256305.1 Burkholderiaceae bacterium | reverse complement strand
AGGATGGCGCGCATGTCCGCCAGCAGGCCGGGGCTGCCGCAGAGCATGACGCGGTCTTCCTTTGGGTTCAGCGGCGGCAGACCCAGATCGTCCGTGAGTTTGTGACTGGTGCTCAGGTCGGTCAGCCGCCCTTGGCGCGGGAATGGTTCGCGCGTGACGGTGGGGTAATACTTGAGCTGCGCGCGTACCAGCTCGCCCAGAAATTCGTGCTGCGGCAGTTCCTGGGTGAGGTATTCGTGATACGCCAGTTCGCTGACCAGCCGCACGCCGTGCGCGAGCACCACGGTATCGAATTTTTCGTAGGTTTCCGGGTCGCGGATGATGCTCATGAACGGCGCCAGGCCGGTGCCGGTGCATAGCAGATACAGGCGCTTGCCCGGCAGCAGATAGTCGATGAGCAGCGTGCCGGTGGGCTTGCGGCCCACCAGGATATTGTCGCCAGGCTGGATGTATTGCAGGCGGCTGGTGAGCGGCCCGTCGGGCACCTTGATGCTCAGGAATTCCAGATGCTCCTCGTAATTGGCGCTGACGATGGAATAGGCGCGCAGCAGCGGCTTGCCTTCCACCATCAGCCCGATCATGGTGAAGTGCCCGTTGGAAAAGCGCAGCGCCTGGTCGCGCGTGGTGGTAAAGGAAAACAGCCGGTCGGTCCAGTGGTGAACGGTGAGAACGCGTTCTTCGTGATGTGCCATGACGTATAGGTCAATCCAGAAAAAATCGGGAAAGTCAATTGTCCCGCAAGACGGGCCGCTGGCACTCTTCACGGCGTTTGGATGCCCGCGCCTGGTGCCGGGAATCCCTGCGGCACGCGGATTTCACAAGGCGTTGGTCAATTCCTGAAATAAGGCTGAACGCGCCAAGATCAACCGCGCGGCGCCCTATGTCAGCCGCCAAGCCAGCGTCTCGCCCGCGCCCAGCGGCGTGACTTGGGCATCGCCCAAAGCGTAATGCTCCGGCGGCGTCCACGCTTGGCGCGCCAAGGTAATCGTGCCCGTGTTGCGCGGCAGGCCGTAGAAATCCGCGCCGTGAAAGCTGGCGAAGGCTTCGAGCTGGTCGAGCGCATCGACGCTTTCAAACGCTTGCGCGTACAGCTCGATGGCCGCGTGCGCGGTGTAGCAACCCGCGCAGCCGCAGGCGGCTTCTTTCAGATGCACGGAGTGCGGCGCGCTGTCAGTGCCCAGAAAGAACTTGGGGCTGCCGCAGGCGGCGGCGCGCAGCAGCGCCTGCCGGTGCGCCTCGCGCTTGAGCACCGGCAGACAGTAGTAATGGGGCCGGATGCCACCTTGGAAGATGGCGTTGCGGTTGTACAGCAGGTGGTGCGCGGTGAGGGTGGCGGCGATGCGCGCATCGGCTTGCGCCACGTATTGCGCGGCCTCGCGCGTGGTGATGTGCTCGAAGACGATTTTCAGCGCCGGAAAGTCGCGCCGCAGCGGGATCAGCACGCGGTCGATGAACACGGCTTCGCGGTCGAACAGATCCACCGCCGGGTCGGTCACTTCGCCATGCACCAGCAGCGGCAGGCCGGCGCGTTGCAGGGCCTCCAGCGTGGCGTAGGTTTTGCGGATGCCGGTCACGCCCGCGTCGCTGTTGGTGGTCGCGCCGGCGGGGTAGAGTTTGACGGCGGCGATGCCCGCGTCTTGAGCGCGCGCGATTTCGCCAGGCGGCGTGGCGTCGGTCAGGTACAGCGTCATCAGCGGCTGGAAATCGGAACCGGGCGGCAACGCGGCCAGAATGCGCTCGCGGTAGGCCAGCGCCTGCGCCGTGGTGGTGACGGGCGGCTTGAGGTTGGGCATGACGATGGCGCGGCCAAAGCGCGCGACGCTGTGCGGCAGCACGGCGGCCATCGCCGCGCCGTCGCGCAGATGCAAATGCCAGTCGTCCGGGCGAGTCAGGGTGAGGGTGGCGAGCATGGCGCGATTGTGCGCGGGCCGGGGGGTGTCACAAATTCAAGTCCGGCGCGTACAGCCAGCGCTTTTGCGCGCCCAGCACGGCGCTGGGGTATTGCCGCTGGCCGCGCGAGCCGTTGTAGCGGCCCAGCGCCATGAACAGGTTGCCGCGCTCCCGGTCCAGGTAATAGCGCAGGATGACGCAGCCAAAGCGCAGATTGGCCTGCATGTGGAACAGCGTATCCGGGTCGCCGTTGCCGATCTGGCGCGTCCAGAACGGCATGACCTGCATGTAGCCCAGCGCCCCGGCGCGCGAAATGGCGAATTTGCGGAAGTTGCTTTCCACCTGGATCAAGCCCAGCACCAGCGAGGTCTGCAAGCCCGCGCGGTGGCTTTCATACCAGGCCGTTTGCAAAAATTCGGTGCGCGCGGTGAAATTGCGGATCCGCTTATAGAGCCGGTCGCTCATGACCGTCAGCCAGCGCAGGTAGGTGATGTACGCGGCGGTGGTGGAAAAATCGGGCACCGGCGGCGCGCTGTTGGCGATGGCTGCCGACAACGCGGTACGCACCGCGTCGGCCAGCGGTTCTTCGATTTGCGCGCCCGCGTGGGCCGGGCGCGGAAACCCGGCCAGCCCCGCGCCCGCCGCAACGAAAGCGCCGCCCAGCAGCAGCGCGCGGCGCGAGACAGGCCATTGTGGTGACGCGGCTAACGCGGCGGCGCGGGTCATCGGCGACCGCTGGGCGTTCAAACCGACAGGCGCGCCTTGACGAACGCCGCGATCTCGCACGCCGGCACGCGCGTGGCGGCGGCGTCGCGCCGGTGCTGGTATTCGGCCACGCCGTCCTTGAGGCCCTTGTCGCCCAGGGTGACGCGGTGCGGCACGCCGATCAGCTCCCAGTCGGCGAACATTGCGCCGGGGCGCTCGCCCCGGTCGTCCAGAATCACATCGACTCCGGCGGCCAGCAGGCCGGCGTAGAGCGCCTCGGCGGCGTTCTTCACCGCCGCGCTGCGCTCCATGCCCACCGGGCAGATGACCACGGTGAAGGGCGCGATGGCGTCGGGCCAGATGATGCCGCGCGCGTCGTGGCTCTGCTCAATGGCCGCGGCGGGCAGGCGCGTGATGCCGATGCCGTAGCACCCCATCTGGAACGGCTTGGGCTTGCCGTCCTCGTCGAGGAAGGTGGCGTTGAGCGCCGCGCTGTATTTCGTGCCCAGATAGAAGATGTGGCCGATTTCGATGCCGCGCTGGATCGCCAGCGGCCCCTTGCCGTCGGGCGAGGGGTCGCCCGCCACGGCGTTGCGGATGTCGGCCACCTGGTCCGGTTC
>JAIRQU010000264.1 GCA_031256305.1 Burkholderiaceae bacterium | reverse complement strand
CCCGGGGCCCGCCAACCACCACGCCCCGTCCTCGACCAGCGGCGGACCCACCAGCTCATCGCCATCGCCCTGAGCCGCATCCAGCAGACGGCGGCGCAGTTGCTCGATATGGCGCGCCTCGGCGGGCAGCACATCGGCGATGTAATCCGGCAGGAGCCAGGGCGACATGAACAATCGAGGCGGCTGTTAAAGCGGTGATTTTACCGGGGCCGCCTGTTCCCTTTGGCTTTTTCTTCCGGCAAAAACCGGTACCCGGTAGCCGTGAACCAGACAGCGCTTTACCGGCTGTCGGCGCGCGTATCGTTGTAGCGCCCGTAACTTTGCAACCGTTCGTAGCGGCGGTCAAGCAATTCGCGCGGCTTGAGGTCGGCCACCTGACGCCAGGCATCACCCAGGGCGCGCTTGAGAAAAGCGGCCATCTGGCGCGGATCGCGGTGCGCGCCGCCCACCGGCTCGTTGACGATTTTGTCCACCAGCCCCAGCGCCTTGAGACGGTGCGCGGTAATCCCCAGCGCCTCGGCGGCGGCCTGCGCCTTGTCGCTGGTCTTCCACAGGATAGAGGCGCAGCCTTCGGGGCTGATGACCGAATAGACCGCGTATTGCAGCATGATGAGCTGGTCGGCCACCGCGATGGCCAGCGCGCCGCCGGAACCGCCTTCGCCAATGATGGTGGCGATGATGGGCACTTCCAGCCGCGCCATTTCGTAGATGTTGCGCCCAATGGCCTCGGACTGGCTGCGCTCCTCGGCGTCCATGCCGGGAAAGGCTCCCGGCGTATCGACAAAGGTGAACACAGGCAATTTGAATTTTTCGGCCATCTGCATCAGGCGCAGCGCCTTGCGGTAGCCCTCTGGCCGCGTCATGCCGAAATTGCGCAGCGCGCGCTCCTTGGTGTCGCGTCCCTTCTGATGGCCTATCACCATGCAGGCGCCGCCGTTAAAGCGCGCCAGGCCGCCAACGATGGAAGGGTCGTCGGCAAAATGACGGTCGCCATGCAGCTCGACGAAATCGGTAAAGCACTCGCGCACGTAATCGAGCGTGTAGGGCCGGTCGGGATGCCGGGCAATCTTGGTGATCTGCCAGGGCGTCAGGGATGAATAGACATCCTTGGTCAGTTGCAGACTTTTTTTGCCGAGCTGGTCGATCTCCTCGGAAATATCGACCGCGCTTTCGGTCTGTACATAGCGCAACTCCTCAATCTTGTTCTCAAGCTCGGCAATGGGCTGCTCAAAGTCGAGAAAGGTTTTCTTGGCCAATACAAGCTCCTCGAATGGAACACAGTGACATATTACCGGATGGCGTCAAGCGATCCGGTATGCGGCGTTTACTTCATTCCACCCGCTCCACGCCGCTGGGCTTGAAGCCGAAACTAGCGTCGCGCCCCTTGCGGCCGCGCGCGCCCTGGGCGTTGTTCAGGCTGCGGATTTCCAGCGTTTCCGCGCGCGCCTTGCCGCCGCGCCCCACGCCCAGAATGCGCACGCTGCGCGTGTAGGCCGCCGCGCCAGCCAGCGCGTCCTTGGCGTCCAGCGCCATCAGCATCAAACCGCGCCCGCCCTTTTCCATGTACCGCAGTTCGTCGAGGCCGAAGGTCAACAGCCGTCCGCCGGCGGAAACGCAGGCCACGTGCGTGGCCGCCAGCTGGCCTTCAGCGCTTTCGCCGGATACCCGCGAAGGACGGCACACCGCCGCGCCCGCGTCCACGGTAATGTACGCCTTGCCGCCGCGCTGGCGCGTGAGCATGTCCGCCACGCGGGCCAGAAAGCCGTGTCCGCCGGAAGCGGCCAGCAACAGCGTGGCGCTTTCCGGCCCGGCAAAGTAATGGGCCGGCTGCGTGCCGCTTTCCAGGTCGATCAGCGTGGTGATGGGTTGGCCGTCGCCACGCGCGCCCGGCAGACTGGCCACCGGCACGCTATAAACGCGCCCGTTGCCGCCAAAGACCAGCAGCGTATCGACAGTACGGCACTCGAACGCGCCATACAGCCCGTCGCCGGCCTTGAAAACGAAGCCCGCCGCGTCGTGACCATGCCCGCCGCGCGCGCGCACCCAGCCCTTTTCGCTGACGATGACTGTGACCGGCTCGTCGATCACCTTGACCTCGGCCACGGCCTTTTTTCCGGCCTGGATCAGTGTGCGGCGCGCATCGGCAAAGGTCTTGGCGTCCTGCTCGATTTCCTTGACCATCAACCGGCGCAGCGCGGCGGGGTTGGCCAGGATGTTTTCCAGTTCACTCTGCTCGACGCGCAGCGCTTGCAGTTCTTGTTCGATCTTGATCGCTTCGAGCCGCGCCAGTTGGCGCAGGCGGATTTCCAGGATGTCCTCGGCCTGCCGTTCGGTCAGCGCAAAGCGCTCGATCAGCGCGGCCCTGGGGTCGTCGCTGGCGCGGATCAGGGCGACCACCTCATCGACGTTGAGCAGCACCAGTTGCCGCCCTTGCAGGATGTGGATGCGCTCGCGCACCTTGTCCAGGCGGTACTGGCTGCGCCGCGCGATGGTGCTCTGGCGAAAGGCGATCCACTCATCGAGCATCTGGCGCAGCGACTTCTGCACCGGCTTGCCATCCAGCCCCACCATCGTCAAATTGATGGGCGCGGATGTTTCCAGGCTGGTGTGCGCCAGCAACGTGTTGGCCAGTTCGTCCTGCCCGATGGCACGGCTTTTCGGCTCGAACACCAGGCGCACCGCGGCCTCCTTGCCCGACTCGTCGCGCACGGCGTCCAGCACCGCCAGCACCGCGCCCTTGAGCTGGTTCTGCTCCTGCGTGAGCGCCTTTTTGCCCGCCTTGACCTTGGGATTGGTCAACTCCTCGATTTCTTCGAGCACCCGCTGCGCCGAAACACCCGGCGGCAGCTCGGTCACGACCATCTGCCACTGGCCGCGCGCCAGGTCTTCCACACGCCAGCGCGCGCGCGCCTTCAGGCTGCCGCGCCCGGTGCGGTAGGCAGCGGCAATGTCCGCCGCCGGGCTGATGATTTGCCCGCCGCCAGGGTAATCCGGGCCGGGCAGCAGCGCCAGCAGTTCTTCGTCACCCAGGTTGGGGTTCTTGACCAGCGCGATGCAGGCGTCGACCACCTCGCGCAAATTGTGGCTGGGAATCTCGCAGGCCAGCCCCACAGCGATGCCGCTGGCGCCGTTGAGCAGCGTAAACGGCAAGCGCGCGGGCAACTGGCGCGGCTCCTCGGTGGAACCGTCGTAATTGGGCATGAAATCGACCGTGCCCAGGTCGATCTCGTCGAGCAGCAGCCGGGCAATTCTGGACAAGCGCGCCTCGGTGTAGCGCATGGCCGCCGCGCCATCACCGTCACGGCTGCCGAAGTTGCCTTGTCCGTCGATAAGCGGATAGCGCTGCGAAAAATCCTGCGCCATGCGCACCATTGCGTCATAGGCCGCGCTGTCGCCGTGCGGATGAAACTTGCCCAGCACGTCGCCAACCACGCGCGCGCTCTTGACCGGGCGCGCCGGCGTGTTGCCGCCCGCCCCACCATAAGTCAGGCCCATGCGCCCCATGGTGTACAGAATACGGCGCTGCACGGGCTTTTGCCCATCGCACACATCGGGCAGCGCGCGGCCCTTGACCACGCTCAGGGCGTATTCCAGATAGGCGCGCTGCGCGTAATCGGCCAGCGCCAGGCTGTCGTCAGCGCCGGGCGCGGCCAGTTCAAGCGTCGATTGGAAATCCATCGTGAACCATCAAAAACAAACAGGGCTGGCGATTGCCGCCAGCCCCTTATTTTCTTTATGCGGCAACCGCCGGCCGCCGCAAAACCTGGGCCGCAATCAAACCCCGATAGCAGGCCCCACGTAGCGCCAAACAAACAACAGGATCACCGCGCCCACGATGGACAGCAGAATGCCCGCCGGATGCACCAGCGCGCCATCGGCGGGCTTGCTGAACAGCCGCGCGATAAAACCGCCGATGAAAGAACCCACAATGCCTATGATGCCGGTCATGATCCAGCCCACATGCCCAACGGGCATGATCCACTTGGCAATCACGCCGATCACGATACCGACAATAAACGTCCAAATCCAATTCAACATGAAAGCACTCCTTAAAAAATTGGGAAGGCTGAATGTTACCGCTTGACGCACGGCAAAGCGTGATGTCGCGCTACCCAAGGTGCGCTGGCCCGGCGCAGGTTCATCCTCTTTTGCACCCGTCATGAAAAAGCTGCTCCGCTGGATTGCCCGCGTCGCCCTGGGGCTGCTGGCATTGCAGGCGATCTTCTACGCCGTGCTGGTCGCGGCCAATGGGCATGACGACCCGCTCACGCCAGAGGCCGCGCACCTGCTCGCGCCACCCACGCCGCCCGCCTCCGACGCACCCAACGCCTATTACGTGCTGTTGGGTCTGGATGCGCCCGATGACGAGGACGTCGCAGTGGCGGGGCGGCGCATCCGCGACGAACGGGACCGGTTGTTCCTGCGCAACCCACACAATCCCCATTACCCTTACAAGCTGTTTGACCCGATGGGAAGCATCTACTGGGAAAAACTCCGCTGCTCCCTGAAAAAAGGCGAGGACTGCGTGGATTTCTATCTGGGCGAGAAAGTCCATATGCAGCAGGTCATGGCGCAACAACCTGTGCTGCAACAGCGTTACCAACAGTTTTCGCAAATCCCCGTGTTCGACGAGCCACCAGTGCGCTCCGAGTTCGAACCCGTTCCGCCTTACTCGGCATTGACGCTGGCCGCCGAAATGCGCTTGATGGCGGCGGTGTTTGCCCTTGACAAGGGCGATCTGCAAACCGGCGCGGACATCCTGATGCAGGAAATCCGCGTACACCGCCGGTTGCTGGCGAACAGTACGCAACTGACCACCAAAATGGTCAGCGTTGGCCTGCTGCGCCTTGATTACGCGGTGCTCAGCGATGCCCTTGAACACTGGCCGCTGCTGGCGCGGCAGGCGGCGCTAACCGAGGCATGGCAGCCTTTGCGCGAGCAGGAATACGATATGCGGGAAGTAGTCGAATCCGAAGCCATTTTCCAGGCAAACCTGATGTACTGGGCTGTGAAATTGCAATTTGTGATACAAAGACCACTGTCTTTACCCAACGCCACGATCAATACGTACACCCGCTGGACGAACGAAAATGCTCAAGACTTTGAGGGCGATGCCACCACGATTGATACGCGCCGTCAGGCTTACATTACAAGACAGGTGAAAGAGAAGGAACAAATAGCCGCCTCTT
>JAIRQU010000146.1 GCA_031256305.1 Burkholderiaceae bacterium | reverse complement strand
CAACAGGGGCGCAAACGCGCACCGGCGGCGGCTTCTCTGGTAAACTTAACATCTTGCGAATTGCGGCAGGCGCGTAGCTCAGCTGGTTAGAGCATCACCTTGACATGGTGGGGGTCGTTGGTTCGAGTCCAATCGCGCCTACCACCGGCATCGGGAGTCGCCGGAGACTTCTTTGCCGGGACTGTCCGCAATCCCCAATAGCCTGCGCAGGGGTAACAATCAAAAATTTCATGCTTCGCAAGCCTGCCCCCGCCATCGTGCCATTGCGCTCCAGAATTCAGACGCGCATTATCAAGAAATACCCCAACCGGCGGCTCTACGACACGGCGGCGTCCCGCTATGTTACGCTGGCCGAGATGCGGCAACTGGTCGTGGACGGCGCGTCGTTCAAGGCGGTGGACGCCAAGAGCGGCGAGGACATCACGCGCGGCGTGCTGCTGCAAATCATCCTGGAAGCCGAGGCCGGCGGCGCGCCGATGTTCACCGAGGACATGCTGGCGCACATCATCCGCTTTCACGGGCACGCCATGCAGGGCTTCATGGGCGCGTATCTGGAAAAGAACATCCAGGCGCTGCTCGAAATCCAGGCGCAAATGACCGAGCGCGCCGAGCAATTGCGCGGCGAACTGGCGCGCGGCCAGGCGCTCAAGCCCGAAGCCTGGGTGCAGTTCATGGGGCTGCAATCGCCGCTGATGCAGGGGTTGATGGGCAAGTATCTGGAACAGTCCAAGACGCTGTTCGTACAAATGCAAAAACAGATGATCGACCAAGCCGGGCAGACACTGGCCGCGTTTGGCGTCAAGCGGTCATCATGACCGGGGCGGTTCCGGCATTGGCCGCGCCAGCGCCGCGCATCGGTTTCGTCAGTCTGGGCTGTCCCAAGGCGCTGACCGATTCCGAGCGCATCCTCACGCAACTGGCTGCCGAGGGCTACGCCACCAGCAAGTCCTACGCGGACGCCGACCTGGTCATCGTCAATACCTGCGGCTTTATCGACGAGGCGGTGCGCGAGAGTCTGGACGCAATCGGCGAGGCGCTGGCCGTCAATGGCCGGGTCATCGTCACCGGCTGCCTGGGGGCCGCGCCCGGCGCGCGGGGACAGGGGCTGGTTGAGCAAGTCCATCCCAAGGTGCTGGCCGTCACCGGTCCGCACGCCACGCAAGCGGTTCTGGACGCGGTACACGCGCACTGTCCCAAGCCGCACGACCCATTCATCGACCTGGTGCCTGGCGCGTTCGGCGCGGCGGGCATCAAACTCACCCCGCGCCATTACGCCTACCTCAAGATCAGCGAGGGCTGCAACCACCACTGCACTTTCTGCATCATCCCGGCGCTGCGCGGCGATCTGGTCAGCCGCCCCATCGGCGAGGTGCTGTGCGAGGCGCAGGCGCTGCTGGACGGCGGCGTCAAGGAACTGCTGATCGTCAGCCAGGACAGCGCGGCCTATGGCGTGGACATGAAATACCGCACCGGCTTCTGGAACGGGCGGCCGGTCAAAACGCGGCTGCTGGAACTGGCGCGCGCCTTGGCTGATCTGGCGCAGCCGCACGGGGCGTGGGTGCGGCTGCACTACGTTTCTCCGTATCCGCACGTGGACGACATCTTGCCGCTGATGGCCCAGGGCAGTGTGTTGCCGTATCTGGACGTGCCGTTGCAGCACGCGCACCCGGATGTCTTGAAACGCATGAAGCGCCCCGCCAGCGGTGAGCGGAATCTGGAACGCATTGCGCGCTGGCGCGAACTGTGTCCCCAACTGGTGATCCGCTCGACCTTCATCGCCGGTTTTCCGGGCGAGACCGAGCAGGAATTTGAGTCCCTGCTGGACTTTGTCCGCGCCGCGCGCATTGACCGCGCCGGGTGCTTTGCCTATTCGCCCGTGGCGGGCGCGGCGGCCAATGTGTTGCCGGGCCAATTGCCCGACGCGGTGCGGCAGGAGCGCCGCGCGCGCTTCATGGCGGTGGCCGAAGCCGTGTCCACAGCCAAGCTATGCGAGCGCGTCGGCGCAACGATGCAGGTGCTGGTCGATCGCGCCGACGGCGCGCAAGGCCGCAAGGGCGGACTGGGCCGCAGCTATGCCGACGCGCCCGAAATCGACGGCGTGGTGCGCCTGCTGCCGCCCGAAAAAATCAGCAAAACCTTGCATACGGGCGAGTTCACCCGCGCCCGCATCGTGGCCGCCGAGGGGCACGATCTGGTCGGCGTGCCGGTGTAAGCGTGCAGGCGGCGGCAAGGCCGGACAAAAAAAGAGCGACACGCCGTGCCGCTCTTTGTATGTCGTATCATGTCAAACATCTGCTAACACATGTGGTGCCCAGGAGAGGACTCGAACCTCCACGGAGTTACCCGCTAGTACCTGAAACTAGTGCGTCTACCAATTCCGCCACCTGGGCCTCGGGTAATTGAGGATTCTATATCAAAACAATTCAAGCCGCCAGCGGCCTGCTGGAAGAAATCGAAGGCACGGTGCAAGGCCACCGCGATGGTCACGGTTTTGTGATGCGCGACGATGGTCAGCCCGACATTTACCTGTCCCAAAATGAAATGCGCGCAACGCTGCACCGCGACCGCATCAAGGTGCGCGTGGTGCGCCATGACCGGCGCGGACGGCCAGAAGGGCGTGTGCTGGAAATCATTGATCGGCCCGCGCAGTCGATTATTGGACGCCTGTTGCACGAAGGCGGGCTGTGGCTGGTCGCGCCGGAAGACCGGCGCTACGGCCAGGACATCATGATTCCCAAGGCCGCCCTGGGCGCGGCGCGCGCGGGGCAGGTGGTGGCCGCCGAGCTGACCGGGCCGCCCGCGCTCCATGGCCAACCTGTAGGGCGCGTTACCGAAGTGCTGGGCGAGGTGGACGATGCCGGACTGGAGATTGAAATCGCGGTGCGCAAATTCGGCGTGCCGCATGAATTCAGCGCGGCTGCCCTGGAGCAAGCGCATGCGTTGCCCGACGCGGTGCGCGCCGCCGACAGACGCGCGCGCGTCGATTTGACCGACGTGCCGCTGGTAACCATCGACGGCGAGGACGCGCGCGACTTTGACGATGCGGTGTATTGCGAGCCTGCCGTGGTGACTGGCCGCGGCAAGCGGCCCAACGGCTGGCGGCTGATCGTGGCAATCGCCGATGTCAGCCACTACGTCAAGACCGGCAACGCGCTCGATGCGGACGCCTATGACCGCGCCACCAGCGTTTACTTTCCGCGCCGCGTCATCCCGATGCTGCCGGAAAAACTCAGCAACGGCCTGTGCTCGCTCAACCCCGGCGTGCAACGGCTGTGCATGGTCTGCGACATGCTGGTTACCGGCGCGGGCGAAATCCACGCCTACCAGTTCTACCCGGCGGTGATGTTCAGCCACGCGCGTTTGACCTACACCGAAGTGGCGGCGATTCTGACCAACACGCGCGGGCCGCAGGCGCTTGAACATGCCGGCCGGGTGCAAGACCTTATCCATTTGCACGACGTATTCCGAGCGCTTTTAAAGGCGCGCCAACGGCGCGGCGCGGTGGATTTCGACACGGTGGAAGCGCAGATCGTGTACGACGAGGCCGGGCGTATCGTGCGCATTGAGCCGCGCACCCGCAACGATGCGCACCGCCTGATCGAGGAAGCCATGCTGGCGGCCAACGTCTGCGCTGCCGACTTCATCATGCAGGGCAAGCAACCGGGGCTGTACCGCGTGCATGAAGGGCCGACGCCCGAAAAGCTGCAAACGCTGCAAGCGTATTTGCAGGCGCTGGGTTTGGGCCTGTCGGTTAGCGACGCGCCGCGGCCGGAAGAATTCCAGCGCATCGCCGAGGCGGTGCGGGAACGTCCCGACGCGCCGCAAATCCACGCCATGCTGCTGCGCTCCATGAGCCAGGCGCTCTACACGCCCGTCAACAGCGGGCACTTCGGCCTGGGCTACGCGGCCTACACGCACTTCACCAGCCCCATCCGGCGCTATCCCGATTTGCTGGTACACCGCGTCATCAAGGCCATACTGGCGCGCCGCAAAGTCCAGTTACCGCAATTGCCAACGCCCGGCGAAGCCCATGAAAAGCTGCGCCGCCGCTTGCAAAAGGATAGCATGGTGCGCGCGCCGCAACCTGATGCGGCGCGGCCCAGGCTTAACGCCGAAATGCAGGCCTGGGAAGCCGCGGGGCTGCATTGCAGCGCCAACGAGCGGCGCGCCGACGAGGCCAGCCGCGACGTGGAAGCCTGGCTCAAGTGCCGCTACATGCGCGACCGGTTGGGCGAGGAATACGACGGCGTGGTGAGCGCCGTGACCAGCTTTGGCCTGTTCATCACGCTCGACGCGCTTTACGTCGAGGGACTGGTACACATCACTGAGCTGGGCGGTGAATACTTTCATTTTGACCAGGCGCGCCAGGAACTGCGCGGCGAGCGTACCGGGGTGCGCTACGCCATCGGCGCGCGCGTGCGCGTGCAGGTCAGCCGCGTCGATCTGGATGGCCGCCGCATCGACTTTC
>JAIRQU010000139.1 GCA_031256305.1 Burkholderiaceae bacterium | reverse complement strand
ACGTGCTCCAATCCGACAAGCCCGTTGTAGTGGATTTCTGGGCCGACTGGTGCGGTCCGTGCAAACAGATCGCCCCGCTGATTGACGATCTGGCCGCCGCCTACGACGGCAAGGTGAAGTTCACCAAGATCAACGTGGACGACAACCGCGCCGTGCCCGCGCGTTTTGGCATTCGCGGCGTTCCCACGCTGATGGTGTTCAAGGGCGGACAACTGGCGGCCACGCATGTGGGGGCGCTGCCCAAGTCGCAACTGGCGCAGTTCATTGACAAGCAGTTGGCATGAAAGGCGGCGCGGGCAAGACATCCAGCGCCTTGCCCGCCACGCGGTTTGATGAACCGCTTGCCGCGCGGGAAACCCGGCGCAAATTTCCGGCGCTGGATTTGACGCGCGGCGCCTTTTCTCTGCGATAATTCACCTTGTTGCTGGCGCGTCAGTGTGGTGTTTGCGCGCTGGCTTCAGGCGCACGGAGTCCGGCGCGTTGTTGGTCACCCGAATTTTTTAGACCGGCTGCGGCGCGCGCAACAGCGTCATATTTCATTTTCCTTTCCCTTTCTTCCCGATTCTTCAAAACTCGTTTTACCGGGTTTCACTGGCTGCGTTGACCGGCACACGCTTGGCGGCGCGACACACATCGCAGGTTTTTCTCCCATGCATCTGAACGAACTCAAGGCGCTGCACGTTTCCGAAGTGCTCAAACAGGCCGAGGAGCTGGAAATCGAGAACACCGGCCGTATGCGCAAGCAGGAGCTGATGTTCGCCATCATCAAAAAGCGCGCCCGCGCGGGCGAGCAGGTGTTTGCCGACGGCGTGCTGGAAATTCTGCCCGACGGCTTTGGCTTTCTGCGCAGCCCCGACACCAGCTACACCGCCAGCACCGACGACATCTACATCAGCCCCAACCAGGTGCGGCGCTTTAACCTGCACACCGGCGACATGATCGAGGGCGAGGTGCGCACGCCCAAGGACGGAGAGCGTTACTTCGCCCTGAACCGCCTGGACAAGATCAACGGCCTGTCGCCCGATCAGAACAAGCACAAGATCATGTTCGAGAACCTCACGCCCCTGTTTCCCAAGGAGCAGATGAAACTCGAACGCGAGAACTACAAGGGCGAGGAAAACTACACGGGCCGCATCATCGACGTAATCGCGCCCATTGGCAAGGGCCAGCGCGCGCTGATCGTGGCCCCGCCCAAGAGCGGCAAGACGGTGATGATGCAGACCATCGCCCACGCCATTTCGGCCAATTACCCCGACAGTCACATGATGGTGCTGCTGGTCGATGAACGGCCAGAGGAAGTCACCGACATGCAGCGCTCGGTGCGCGCGGAGGTCATCGCCTCGACCTTCGACGAGCCGGCTTCGCGCCATGTACACGTGGCCGAAATGGTGATTGAGCGCGCCAAGCGCCTGGTGGAGCTGAAAATGGACGTGGTGATCCTGCTCGATTCGATCACCCGCCTGGCGCGCGCCTACAACAACGTGGTGCCCTCGTCGGGCAAGGTGCTTACCGGCGGCGTGGATGCCAATGCACTGCACCGGCCCAAGCGTTTCCTGGGCGCGGCGCGCAACGTGGAGGAAGGCGGCAGCCTGACCATCATCGCCACCGCGCTGATCGACACCGGCAGCCGCATGGACGAGGTGATCTTCGAGGAATTCAAGGGCACTGGCAACAGCGAAATCCACCTGGACCGGCGCCTCTATGAAAAGCGCGTTTTTCCCTCGATTCAGCTCAACCGTTCGGGCACCCGGCGCGAGGAGCTGCTGCTGCAACCAGAAGTGCTGCAAAAGACGCGCATCCTGCGCCAGTTCATGTACAGCATGGACGAGATCGAGGCCATGGAGATGGTCATCAAGAGCATGAAGGCCACCAAGACCAATGTCGAGTTCTTCGACATGATGCGGCGCGGCGGCTGATGGCAACTGCCGGTTATAATTTAATGCTTTGCGGAAAGTACTGCTCGATTCCAGCGCAATGCTGATCGCCTTGGTCGCGGCTGCCGCAATTGTTTCAAGGAAAATTCCCCATGCGCGAAGGCATACACCCCGAATACCGTGAAGTGTGTTTCGTGGACCTGTCCAACAACTTCAAGTTCGTGACGCGCTCGTGCGTCAACGCCAAGGAAACCATCAAGCTCGACGATGGGCGCGAGTTGCCGCTCTTCAAGCTCGACACGTCCAGCGAATCGCACCCGTTCTACACCGGCACGCAAAAGTCGGTGGACAACATGGGCGGGCGCGTGGAGAAATTCCGCAACCGTTACGGCAAGGTTGCGCGCTGACAAAAACCCGGCCAGGCGCAAAGGGCAGCCCGGGCAACCGCGCTGCCCTTTGCTTTAGTCTGTCTGCCCGGCTCCCAGGATGAATCAACCCAGCCCAGCCCTGGTCGCTCAAAGCGCCGTGCGACGCCTGCCGCGCTGGGCGCTGCTGCTGCTGTGCGCGGCCTACATCGTACCCGGCTACGTGGGCCGCAACCCCTGGAAGAGCGCCGACATCGCGGCCTTTGGCGTGATGCGGGAACTGGCCGTCACGCCGCATTGGCAAGCGTGGCTGGCGCCCACGCTGATGGGGCTGCGCCACGGGCACAACGCCGCGTTGCTGCCCTACTGGATCGGTGCGTGGACTTTGCAACTGACGCGCGGCTGGGTCGCGCCGGAACTGGCGGTGCGTCTGCCGTTCATGCTGATGCTGGCGGGCACGCTGGCCGCCGTCTGGGGCGCGGTGGCGCATCTGGCGCGGCGTCCCAGTGCGCAACCCGTGGCCTTTGCCTTTGGCGGCGAAGCCGACCCGGTCAGCTATGCGCGCGCGCTGGCCGATGGCGCGCTGCTGGCGCTCATCGCCACGCTGGGCCTGGCGCAGTTCTCGCACGAAGCCGCGCCGGCGCTGGCGCAGTTGTTTTTTATCGCATTGCTGTTCTACGGCCTGGCGGCGCTGCCGTTCAAGCCCGGCGTGGCATCTCCGGCGGCGGCGTTGGGCTTGATCGGCCTGGCGCTATCGGGAGCCAGTGGCATCGCGTTCGTCATAGGCGTGATCGTCATCGCGGGATTGCTGCGCATCCATTCCAGTCAAGGAGCAGACCAGCCGTGCCAATTAACGGGCAACTGGCATGTGGCAGCCTTCATCATCTTGCTCGCCGCCACTGCCGCTTGCACCCTGCTGGCCTGGCAGGAGAACTGGTGGCGTTGGCACCTTTCGCTGCCGCTGCGTTGGGTTGAATGGCGCAACCGGATTAGATTGCTGATCTGGTTTACTTGGCCGGTTTGGCCGCTCGCGCTGTGGACGCTGTGGCGTTGGCGGCGGCAAGTGCTGGCACCCAACGAAAACTGGCATCTTTCGCTGCCGGTCATGCTGATTTACGTACCGCTGATTGCAGCCGTGTTCACGCCCGTGCCCGCCCGTTGCCTGCTGCTGGCGCTGCCAGGGTTGGCGGCGCTGGCGGCCTTTGCATTGCCGACCTTCAAGCGCGGCGGCGCGGCCTTCATCGACTGGTTCTCGGTGCTGTTCTTCACCGGCTGGGCAATCTTCATCTGGATCATGTGGGTCGCCACGCTGACTGGTTTTCCGCCTCAGCCAGCGGCCAACGTGGCGCGCCTGGCGCCCGGTTTCCACCAGCAATGGCAGTGGCCAGGATTTATCGCGGCGCTGGCGGGCACGCTGGCGTGGGTGTTACTGGTGCGTTGGCGCGCGGGGCGTCATCGCGCCGCATTGTGGAAAAGCCTGGTGCTGCCCGCCGGCGGCGCCACGCTGTGCTGGCTGCTGCTGCTGACGCTGTGGTTGCCCGCGTTTGACTACGCCCGCAGCTACGCGCCGCAGATGCAGCGGGTGCGCGCCGTAATCGGCGCGGGCGCGCCATGCGTGAGCGTGCAGGGTCTGACCAGCGCGCAAATTGCCGCGCTGCGTTTTCATGGCGGTTGGGTAACGGCGCCATTTCCAGCGCCGCCAGACTGCCCCTGGCTGATACGCACCACGGAGGGTCAGCGGAAATTCGAGGCATCGGCGCAAGGTCAGCTCTGGCGCCGGGTCGCCGACGTTCGCCGTCCCACCGATAAAAACGAAACGCTGGCCATCTACCGGC
>JAIRQU010000080.1 GCA_031256305.1 Burkholderiaceae bacterium | reverse complement strand
CGTTCCGAAGCCGGATATGCCTTCGAGCAGACAGCCAAACGAGAACGCCACCACCAGCAGCACCAAACGCCGGTCATCGGGCAGATGTTCCAACATCCATTGACGGAACTGCTCAAAGCGCCCCGACTTGACCGCGATATTGAACAGTAGCAACGCGGCAAAGACGATCCACATCACGGGGATAAGCGCCAGCGCCATGCCCGCGCCAACGGCGTTGAACGCCAGTTCTGCGGGCATACCCCAGACGCCGATGGCAATCACCAGCCCGCACGCCAGCCCGGCCAGCGACGCCTGCCAGGCCGGTCGGCGCAGTACGCCCAACATGACCAGCGCCACCGCAATTGGAATGACCGCCACCAAGAACGATAGAACCAGCGAGTGGCCCACGGGGATAAGCGGCTGCGCGAACAGCGTTCCCGCGGGCAATGCTATTGAAGGGTTCATTGTGTTGTCTCCCCTGTCCCGGCAAAGGGACTGCTATCCATGACGGCGCTCATGTTACCGGAACGCCCCCGCCTCTCCGCGCCACGACGCGCCGTCCGCGCCGCGCCGGAATATTCGCCGGACCTACATCTGCGCGCCGATCATCCAGGGCACGCACTCCTCATCGCCCACGCCCAACGCCTCGCTTTTGCTGCGAGCGCCCGCAGCAACCGCGATCATCATGCGAAAGATTTCCCGGCCCTTTTGCTCGACGCTGGCCGCCCCGTCCATGATGTCGCCGCAGTTGATGTCCATGTCGTCAACCATGCGCTGATACATCGCCAAATTGGTGGCGATCTTGATGGACGGCGCGGGCCTGGCGCCCAAGCAGGAACCGCGCCCGGTGGTAAATGCCACCAGATTGGCGCCGCTGGCGATCTGGCCGGTCGCGCCAATCGGGTCATAGCCCGGCGCGTCCATGAAGACCAGCCCCTTCGCGTCGATGGGTTCGGCGTAACGATAGACCCCCATCAGCGGCGTGGAGCCGCTCTTGGCCACCGCGCCGAGCGATTTTTCGAGAATCGTCGTCAAGCCCCCCGCCTTGTTGCCCGGCGTGGGGTTATTGTCGATGCTGCCTTTTTCGCGCTCGGCATAGCTTTCCCACCAACGGATGCGCTCGACGAGCTTTTGGCCCACTTCACGATTGATGGCGCGGCGCGTCAGCAGGTGCTCGGCGCCGTAGATTTCTGGCGTTGCCGACAGAATGGCCGTGCCGCCACGCCGTACCAGCAGGTCCACCGCTGCGCCCAGCGCCGGATTGGCGGTGATGCCCGAATAGCCGTCCGATCCGCCGCATTGCAGCGCGACGGTCAAATGCGAAACCGGCAGCGGCTGGCGCGCCGCCTGGTTGGCGCTGGGCAACATCCGCTCAATGGCGGCGATGGCGGCGGCCACGGTCTTTTGCGTACCGCCCAGCTCCTGCATGACCAGGGGCACGCACAGGGCGCCCGGCTCAACGCCTTCGGCCAGCAGCAGCGCATTCATCTGATTGGTCTCGCAGCCCAGGCCGATAACCACCACGCCCGCGAAATTCGGATGCTTGATGTAGCCGCCAAGAGTGCGGCGCAGTTGCGCGATGGCCTCGCCGTGATGGTCGATGCAACAGCCGAAGCTGTGCGTGACCGGTACCACACCATCGACATTGGGGTAAGCGTCCAGCGCGCCAGGGGCGCTGAAGTGCCGCGCGACCTGCTTGACCACCGTGGCCGAACAGTTGACGGTGCTGATGACGCCGATGCAATTGCGCGTGGCGCCCCGGCCATTGGCGCGCAAAAAGCCGTTGAACGCGATCTGCTCCGGCGCGGGAACAAGCGGCTTGACATCCTGGCCGAACGCATAGTCGCGCTCGAACGCACCGATAGCCAGGTTGTGCACATGCACATGCTCGCCGGCGCGGATGGGCCACGTGGCAAAGCCGATGATCTGCCCGTAGCGGCGCACCGGCGCGCCCGGCGCAATGGCGCGGCAGGCGATCTTGTGCGCCGCCGGAATATCGCCCGCCGCGACCAGGCCGCCAAAATCGGCCAGAACCGTGCCCGCGGCGATGGGGTTGCGCGCAATCAATACATCGTCGCTGGCGTGCAGTTTGAGCGCTGACGCGGGTTGGCTTGTCATGATTTCGATGCTTTGGGAATGGGCTGATTCATTATGCGGCCTCATCCATCCGATCCGTGCCCTTGTCTCGCCAGCACAACAACCCGTCTTGGCATATTTACGGGCAATAGGTTACTATTTGAGCTTCTTGTCCCGGTCTGCTCGATCTTTTGACCGGGCGCGCTTCATCAAACCGAACGTGACATACACAGGCCACACCTCCGCACCGCTGACCGCCCCTCTTGAGCTGGCGGGCGGTTGCGCCTGGCGCTGGTGGCCTTCGGGCCAGTAAACACCGCCCCCTTTGGCGGCGTGACGCGCAACCCGCGTATCTTGCTTGAACGCACACGCCGCCCGCTTCCGTTCCGTTTCATTGTTTTCTTTGTGGAGCTTTGCCATGCTCGAAGCCGATTTCAACGCCCTTGCCAGCCAGGGCTACAACCGCATCCCGGTGACGCTGGAAACTTTCGCTGATCTGGATACGCCGCTGTCGCTGTACCTCAAGCTGGCCGACGCGCCTTACACCTTTCTGCTGGAATCGGTGCAAGGCGGCGAGCGCTTTGGACGCTATTCGTTCATCGGGCTGGCCTCGCCAACCCGCATCGAGGTGCATGGCGCGTCGGCGCTGCTGCTCACCGGCGAGCGCCTGATCGAAAAGCGCGAGGGCGGCGATCCGCTGGCTTTTGCCGCCGAGGTGATGGGCCGGATCAAGGTGCCGCCCGCCGCCGGGCTGCCGCCTTTCGCGGGCGGCCTGGTCGGGTACTTCGGCTATGACACGGTACGTACCATCGAACCCAGGCTGGGCGCGTCGGGCAAGCCCGATCCGCTGGGCACACCGGACATCCTGCTGCTGCTGTCCGAGGAGGTTGCCATCATCGATAACCTGTCGGGCAAGCTCACGCTGCTGGTTTATGCCGACCCGGCCGTGCCCGGCGCATTCCGCCGCGCGCAGCGCCGGCTGGCCGAACTGTTGGCCAAGCTGCGTCTGCCGGTGCGCATTCCCGCCGACGCACGCACGGCCAGCCAGCCGCCGGCGTCGAGCTTTGGCGAGGACAATTTCAAGGCCGCCGTGCGCCGCGTCAAGCAATACATCGTTGATGGCGACGTGATGCAGGTGGTGGTTTCGCAGCGCATGAGCAAGCCCTTTGCCGCGCAGCCGATTGCGCTGTACCGCGCCATTCGCACGCTCAACCCCTCGCCGTATCTGTTCTATTTCAATTTCGATGATTTCCACGTGGTCGGCGCGTCGCCCGAAATTCTGGTCAAGCTGCAAGACGGCGGCGTGACGCTGCGCCCCATCGCGGGCACGCGCAAGCGCGGCGCCACGCCCGCCGAAGACCAGGCCCTGGCCGATGAACTGCTGGCCGACGAGAAGGAGCGCGCCGAGCACTTGATGCTGCTGGACCTGGGGCGCAACGATGTCGGGCGCGTGGCCGCCACCGGATCGGTCAACGTCACCGAGCGTTACCGCATTGAGCGCTATTCGCACGTGATGCACCTGGTCTCCAACGTGGAGGGACGGCTGGCCGATGGGCTGGGCGCTTTCGACGTGTTGCGCGCGGCCTTTCCCGCCGGCACGGTGTCGGGCGCGCCCAAGGTGCGGGCGATGGAGATCATCGACGAACTCGAACCCGTCAAGCGTGGCATCTACGCGGGCGCGGCGGGTTACATCGGCTTTCACGGCGACATGGATCTGGCCATTGCCATCCGCACCGCCGTAGTCAAGGGCGGTCAGATTCACGTGCAGGCCGGCGGCGGACTGGTGGCCGATTCCGACCCCGACGCCGAATGGATGGAAACGCAGAACAAGGCCCGCGCCATGCTGCGCGCGGCGGAAATGGCCGAGCACGGCCTGGACACCCAGTTGGACGCGGGACACTGAAAAGGGAGATGGCCATGCTGCTGATGATCGACAACTACGACAGCTTTACCTACAACCTGGCGCAGTACCTGGGCGAACTGGGCGCGGATGTGCGGGTGCTGCGCAACGACGCCATCACGCTGGAACAAATCGCCGCGCTGCGCCCGGCGCATCTGGTGATTTCGCCCGGCCCCTGCACGCCAGAACAGGCCGGTATCTCGGTGCCCGCGATCCGGCAGTTCGCGGGCCAAATCCCCATCCTCGGCGTCTGCCTGGGCCACCAGAGCATCGGCGCGGCGTTCGGCGGCAAGGTGGTACACGCCCAGCGGCTGATGCACGGCAAGACCTCGCCTGTGCGCCACAAGGGGCAAGGCGTATTTCGCGGCCTGCCCGACCCGCTGGTCTGCACGCGCTATCACTCGCTAGCCATCGAGCGCCAGAGCTTGCCTGCCGAGCTGGAAATCACCGCCTGGAGCGATGACGGCGAAATCATGGGCGTGCGCCACCGCGCGCTGGCGGTGGAAGGCGTGCAGTTCCACCCCGAATCCATCATGAGCGAGCATGGGCACGATTTGCTGCGCAACTTTTTGTCGGGCGCCTGAAAATACCCTGCCTGGACGCGCCGCGGCAATGGGCAATCTGGCGGCCGGTCGGCCGATTTGCCCGCGCGCTCATGCCACGGCGCGCGAGACGGTTTGACGCAGCCTTTATGGGTCAGCCGCCGCGCCAACCGCCGGGCGGCCGGCTTGCAGGCCCGGAAATTTCATTTCATGCACCGGCACAAAGCGGCTTTTGCGCACAATGCGGTAGCCCAGCCAGATCAGCAGGAAAAGGGGAATGCCAATATAGGTTGCGATCACGCCCACCCAGTCGATCTTGGCACCGCTGGTGAAAGCCTGGTAGTCCTGCCCAAGCGCGACGACCAGGCACAGCGCGAAAGCGAAGATCGGCCCATAGGGGAAAAAAGGCGAACGGTAGGGCAGTTGCGCCGTGCTGATACCTTGCGCCGCCATGCCCTTGCGGAAACGGTAATGGCTGATGGCAATGCCCAGCCAGGCGATAAAACCGGTCATGCCGGACATGTTGAGCAGCCACAGGTAAACCGTGTTGTCCTTGAACATGGACGACAGAAAGCATAGTGCGCCCACGGCCGTGGTGGCCAGCAGCGCCCACAGGGGAACGCCATTGCGCGTCAGCCGGGCGAATACGCGGAACGCCCGGCCTTCAACGGCCAGGTTGTAGAGCATGCGCGTGGAAGCATACATGCCGGAATTGCCCGCTGACAGCACCGAAGTGAGAATGACCGCGTTCATCACGCCCGCGGCCATGGCCAGACCTGCGTGGCGGAAAACCAGCGTAAAGGGACTCACGCCGATGGTGTCCACATCCTTTTTGAGCAGGTTGGGGTCGGTATAGGGGATGAGAATGCCGATGATCAGAATCGCCAGCACGTAAAACAGCAGAATGCGCCAGAACACTTGGCGCACCGCGCGCGGAATGTTCTTGGCCGGATCGGCCGATTCGCCGGCGGCTACGCCCACCAGCTCGGTGCCCTGGAACGAAAAGCCCGCGATCATCGCCACGCCGATGATGGCGGGCAGGCCGCCGACGAAGGGCGCGTCGCCCACCGTAAAGTTTTTCAACCCCGGCGACATGCCATCGGCGCCGCTGCGCATGATGCCGAAAATCATCAGTACGCCGATGGCGATGAAGGCGATGACGGTGATGACCTTGATGAGCGAGAACCAGTATTCAGCCTCGCCGAAACCGCGCACCGAAAAAGCGTTGAGCAGAAACATCAACCCCAGAAACAATCCGCTCCACAACACGCCGGAGGTTCCCGGAAACCAGTACTGCATGACCAATTGCGCGGCCGCCAGTTCCACCGCGATGGTCACGGCCCAGTTGTACCAATAGTTCCAGCCCAGCGCAAAACCAAAGCCTTCTTCGACATACAGCGCGCCGTAGGTGGCAAAGGTACCCGATACCGGCATGTAGGCGGCCAGTTCGCCCAGACTGGTCATCAGGAAATAGACCATCGCGCCGATCAGGATGTAGGCCGTCAGCGCGCCGCCGGGGCCTGCTTGCGCCACCGTGGAACCCGATGCCACGAAAAGCCCGGTGCCGATTGAGCCGCCAATGGCGATCATGGTGAGATGGCGCGCGCGCAGCTTGCGGCGCAACGTGAGCGCCGCAGCGCCGGAAGGTTGCTGTTCGGACATGGAACGGGAAAAAGGGTTGTGCGCGCGTGCGCGGGAGCGGGATTGTCTGCCTGGATTTGTTTGGGTTGTCTGCTTGCGGTTTGTTTAATTCGTGTAAGCCGGCAAATTATTATAGGAAACGGCCTGCGGCGCGCACCGCCGTGCAATGCCACAATGCCGCCCTCAATCCGCATCTCCGCACAATGCCCCTGCCCTACGAAATCCGGCTTGGCTGGCGCTACACCCGCGCTGGCCGGGCGAGCCGGCGCAACGGTTTTATCTCCTTCATCTCCGGCGTGTCGATGCTGGGCATCGCGCTGGGCGTAACCGCGCTGATCGTGGTGCTCAGCGTCATGAACGGTTTTCAAAAAGAGGTCACCGACCGGATGCTCAGCGTCATCGCGCATATCCAGGTGTTCACGCCCGACGGCGGCGCGCTGCCCGACGTGGCGGGCACGCTCGCTCAAATCCGCGCCAATCCGCAAGTGGTGGGCGCAGCCCCTTTCATTGGCGCGCAGGCGCTGCTGGCGCGCGGGGACATGCTGCGCGGCGCGGAAGTGCGCGGCATCGACCCGGCGCAGGAACCGCAGGTCACCGATTTGGCCAGGCAACTCCAGAATACCGTACTGCCCAGGTTGGTTGCGGGCCGGTTCGGCATCGTGCTGGGCAGCGATCTGGCGCAAAGCCTGGGCGTGATGGAAGGCGACAAGGTCACGCTGATCGCCCCCAGCGGCGACATTACGCCCGCTGGCGTGATGCCGCGCCTCAAACAGATGACCGTGGCGGGCATTTTCGATTCGGGCGATTTTCAATACGACTCCACGCTGGCGCTGGTGGCCATGCCGGACGCCGCAAAAATCTTCCGCGTCCAGGGGCCAACGGCCATCCGCGTCAAGCTGCGCGACATGGACCAAGCGCGCGCCATCGCCGCCCAGTTGGCGCGCACGCTGCCCGGTGATTTGCTGGTGCGGGACTGGACGCGCGAAAACCGCACCTGGTTTACCGCGGTGCAGATCGAAAAGCGCATGATGTTCATTATTCTGGCGCTGATCGTGGCCGTGGCGGCGTTCAACCTAGTGAGCACGCTGGTAATGACGGTGCAGGACAAGCGCGCCGACATCGCCATTTTGCGCACACTGGGCGCCAGTCCCGCCAGCGTGATGACGACTTTCATGGTGCAGGGGGCGATATCGGGCGTCATCGGCACGCTGGCCGGACTGTTGCTGGGCTTGCTGATCGCCTGCAATCTGGACGTGATCGTGCCCGCGCTGGAGCATTTGCTGCACACGCACTTTCTGCCCGCCGACGTGTACCTCATTACCGAAATGCCCAGCGATCCGCGCGCCTCGGACATCGTGCCCATCACGCTGATCGCGCTGGCGCTGGCGCTGATCG
>JAIRQU010000067.1 GCA_031256305.1 Burkholderiaceae bacterium | reverse complement strand
GCAATGGGCGGGCATGGCGAAATATTTGTTCTGAATATGGGCGAACCTGTACGCATTGCGGAAATGGCCAGAGATATGATCCGGCTGTCCGGACTGAAGCCGGATGCGGACATAGAAATTAAATATATCGGCCTGCGCCCCGGCGAAAAGCTCTATGAAGAACTGCTGGCCGACGGCGAGACCACCGAACCTACCCCGCACCCCAGGCTGCGCGTAGCCAAAGTCCCGCCCCCGCGCGCAGGCCTGCTCGATGAAGTGCAATCGTGGATCGACCACTGCGGCCCCGCTCCCGACCCGGCCCGCCTGCGCGACTGGCTCAAGGCCCAAGTGCCCGAATACCAGCCGGGGCGGGTGCAGTATTGAGATTTGCCGCAATAGCCGTGACAACACCGCCGCACTGAACAATAAAAACCGCGCCCACATCGACGGCGCACCCGCTGGTTTGGTCTCAACCTGTTCTGACGCAGTTACTGTCCTTGCGCCAGCTTTATCCGGGCATGGGCTTTGAGAAGCTGCGCAGGTTGGTGCCGATTGAATTTCGACCGGGGCATGGGTGCTTGTTTTTCTCTATCCGGCGGTGCATCATTGAGACAACCCTTTTATTTTTTATTATTCTGCGCCGCCACCCAGCGGCTGGCAAAAACTTGCAGATCAAACAAACGCTTGACCAGATCAGCGCCCATCGGAGTCAGAATGTAGCCGTCATGGTCGCGTGTCATCAGGTTGGCCGCGCGCAAATCCTTCAAGCGCGTATTGAGCGTGTTGGGCGTGATGCCGCCCACGCTGTCCTGCAACAGACGGAAGGTTTGAGGATGTCCGTCACGCAGCGCCCACAGTACGCGGATGGCGTAACGCGCTTCCAGCAAGGCCAGCAGTTGGCCGGTTGCGGCGTTTTCTTTGGAACTCATGGACACTATTCCTCGCACGGGCGGCGCACCCAGCGTTCCGGCCTGGCCTTGCAAACCCCCAGCCTGGCCCGAACCCCCGGTACAGGCTGACAATATAGCTCAATTTTTTACAGTGCTACCAGTTTCATAGCTCATCTGGCAGCTTCGGCGTGGGGTTGGCGCTACAAATTTTGAGTAAGTGATTGCATGCACATCAAATTGCGATCACCCTGAACATTGTCGATGCGAGCTACTGGCGGCCAATACTTGTCGCCTCCCCGGGGCGCACACGCCAGCGCTGCGCCGGTAGCGCGCGGGTAAGGGTGGGGCCAGACTTCCCCCAGCAGATGCGCGGCGGTATGCGGCGCATTTTTCAGCGGATTGTCCTCGCGCGGCCAGCCGCCGGTTTCCACGCGGCGGATTTCCTCGCGGATAGCGATCATGGCGTCGCAAAAACGATTCAATTCTGCTAGCGGCTCGCTTTCGGTCGGTTCGACCATCAACGTACCCGCCACGGGAAAGCTCAACGTGGGCGCGTGCAAGCCGTAGTCGGCCAGGCGCTTGGCCACGTCTTCGGCGGTGACGCCGCTGGTTTCCTTGAAGCCGCGCAGATCCAGGATGCACTCGTGCGCCACGTAGCCGTGTGCGCCAGTGTAGAGCGTGGGGTAATGCGGCGCCAGGCGGCGGCTGACGTAGTTGGCGGCCAGAATGGCGCTTTCCGTCGCGCGCGTCAGGCCCGGCGCGCCCATCATGCGGATGTACATCCAACTGATCGGCAGCACCGAGGCATTGCCCAGCGGGGCCGCGGCCACCGGCCCGACGTGCGGCTGGACGTGGCCGCCGGGCGCTTCTGCGTACCCGACAGAGTCGGGCAAATAGGGTCGCAAATTCTCGGCCACGCACACCGGGCCGACGCCGGGGCCGCCGCCGCCGTGCGGAATGCAGAAGGTCTTGTGCAGATTGATGTGGCTCACGTCACCGCCAAAGCCACCCGGTGCGGCCAAACCGACCAGCGCGTTCATGTTGGCGCCATCGACATAGACGCGAGCGCCGTGCTGGTGCACGATGCCACACAGTTGCTGGATATGCGCCTCGAACACACCGTGCGTGCTGGGGTAGGTGACCATGATGCAGGCCAGCCGGTCGGCGTGCCGCTGGCATTGGGCGGCCAGGTCGTCCAGATCGACGTTGCCCTGCGCGTCGCATTTAACGGCGGCCACCGTCAGCCCCGCCATGTGGGCGCTGGCCGGGTTGGTGCCATGCGCGCTTTCTGGAATCAGACAGATGTCGCGCTGGGCTTGCCCCTGCGCCGCGTGCCAGGCGCGGATCGCCAGCAGGCCGGCGTATTCGCCCTGGGAACCGGCGTTGGGTTGCAGGCTTACGTCGGCATAGCCGGTGATGCGGGCCAGCCAGCGCCGCAGTTGCGCGGCCAGTTCGCCATAGCCGGCCAACTGCGCCGCCGGAGCGTAGGGGTGCGGGAGCGCGAATTCCGGCCAGGTAATGGGCAACATCTCGCTGGTGGCGTTGAGCTTCATGGTGCAACTGCCCAGCGGGATCATGCCGCGGTCCAGCGCCAGGTCTTTGTCCGCCAAGCGCCGGATGTAGCGCAGCATGGCCGTTTCGCTGTGGTGCGTGTTGAACACCGGGTGCGTCAGGAACGGCTTTTGGCGCCGCAGCGCGGGCGGGATCAGACTCAGGCCATCGGCGGACACGCCCGCTTGCAGCGCCATGAAATCAGGCTGGGGCTGATCCGGCCCGAAGATGCGCCAGAGCAGTTCCACGTCTTGCCGGGCATGGGTTTCATCCAGCGAGACGCACAGCGCGCGTTCGGAGAGCCGGCGCAGATTGGCGCCGTGTTGGACAGCGCGCGCGGCGATGGCGTCGGTGGCCGCGCCGGTCAACACCATCAGCGTGTCGAAGGCCGTCACTGGCTGAGGTGCGGCACTCATGTCACAGCCCAATTGCGCCAGCCCGGCGCGCAGGATGGCGGTCAGGTTTGCCACGCGGCGTGCGATAGCGGCCAGGCCCTGCGGGCCGTGATAGACCGCGTACAGGCTGGCGATGATGGCCGGCAGCGCCTGCGCGGTGCAGATATTGCTGGTCGCTTTTTCGCGCCGGATGTGTTGCTCGCGCGTTTGCAGCGCCAGCCGGCAGGCGGGGTTGCCGTGCGCATCCACGCTCACGCCGACCAGGCGTCCCGGCATGGAGCGCTTGAACTCGTCGCGGCAGGCCATGAAGGCCGCGTGCGGGCCGCCCGCGCCCATCGGCAGGCCGAAGCGCTGACTGCTGCCGATGGCGATGTCCGCGCCCATTTCGCCCGGCGTCTTGAGCAGCGTCAGCGCCAGCAGGTCGGTGGCGACGATGAAGGCGGCCTGTTTGGCGTGAACGGCGGCGGCGGTTTCGCTCCAGTCCGCGATCCAGCCGCTGCTGGCCGGGTACTGCGCCAGCGCGGCGAAGTAATCGTCGCCGGCCAACGCCTGTTGCCACGGCTGGCCCGGCGGCACCAGTTTGACGCGCAGACCCAGCGGCGCGGCGCGCGTGCGCATCACGGCAATGGTTTGCGGGTGCGTGTCGGCCAGCGCCAGGATGACTGCGCCCTTGGCCTTGACCGCGCGGCGCGCCAGCGTCATGGCCTCGGCGGCGGCGCTGGCCTCGTCGAGCAACGAGGCGTTGGCGATGGGCAGGCCCGTCAGGTCGGCCGTCATCGTCTGGAAATTGAGCAGCGCCTCCAGCCGTCCCTGGCTGATTTCGGCCTGATAGGGCGTGTAGGCGGTG
>JAIRQU010000271.1 GCA_031256305.1 Burkholderiaceae bacterium | reverse complement strand
CAACCTGATCCTGACCGACTACTTTGAATTTCGCTGGTACCTTGATGGCGAGCTGCGCCTGAGGGCCAGCCTGCCCCGGCCAGACCGCGATGGACGCATCCGGTGCAATGACGACGCAGCCTCTGAGGTCGCACAGCTCTTGCAGCAATTCATCCAGGCCGACTTGCCGCTCAAGGCCACGCCGGGTGATTTGGCGGCCCGCATGGCTGGGCTGGCGCGGCTCATCCGCGACCTGATCGCGCAAACCTTCAAGACCGAAGACACGGCCGGCGCGTTGCACGCGCAGCGCGAAGCCTTCCGCACGGTGCTGCTGGAATCGCTGACGACCGAGCAGTTCGCCGACATGTACGCGCAAACGCTGGCCTACGGTCTTTTCGCCGCGCGCTGCCATGCGCCGCTGAACCAGGGTTTCACGCGCCAGAATGCCGCCAGCAGCTTGCCCAAAACCAACCCGTTTCTGCGCAAACTGTTCCACTCCATCGCCGGGCCGGACCTGGACGAGCGCATCGCCTGGGCGGTCGATCAACTGGCCGAGCTGCTGGCGCGCGCCGACATGGCGGCCATTCTGGAAGACTTTGGCCGCCGTACCCGCCGGGAAGACCCGGTGGTGCATTTCTACGAAACCTTTCTGGCCGCCTACGACCCCGGAATGCGCGAAGCGCGCGGCGTCTATTACACGCCCGAACCGGTGGTCGGCTACATCGTGCGCAGCCTCGACGCGCTGCTCAAGCGCGACTTCGGGCTAGCCGAAGGACTGGCGCACGCGGGCCAGGTCACGCTCAAGCGCCCCGGCGCGTCGGGCCAGGGCGAGGAAAGTTTCCAGACCCACCGCGTGCAAATCCTCGACCCGGCCACCGGCACGAGCACCTTTCTGTATGCCGTCATCGCCAGGATCCGCGAGCATTTCAACGGCAACGCGGGCGCCTGGCCCGGCTACGTGGCCGAGCATCTGCTGCCGCGCCTGTTCGGCTTCGAGCTGCTGATGGCCCCCTATGCCGTGGCGCACATGAAGCTGGGGCTGCAATTGCAAGAAAGCGGCTATGACTTTGCCAGCGACCAGCGCCTGGGCGTGTTCCTGACCAACGCGCTGGAACAGGCCCACGCCATGACCGGCCAGATGGGGTTCACGCAATGGCTGGCCGAGGAAGCCAACGCCGCCTCGCGCATCAAGCGCGACGCGCCGGTAATGGTGGTGCTGGGCAATCCGCCGTATTCGGGGCATTCACTCAACACGGGTGCATGGATTGCGAGCCTGCTGCGCGGCAGGGATGGCCACCGCACAACCGAAAATTATTTTGAATGCGACGGCGCGCCGCTGGGCGAACGCAACCCGAAATGGCTCAACGACGATTACGTCAAATTCATCCGCTTCGCGCAATGGCGCATCGAGCAAACCGGCCACGGCATTCTGGGCTTCGTGACCAACCACGGCTATTTGGACAACCCCACGTTCCGCGGCATGCGCGAGAGCCTGTTGCGCAGCTTTGACGAAATTTATCTGCTGGACTTGCACGGCAACAGCAAGAAAAAGGAAAAAGCGCCCGACGGCGGCAAGGACGACAATGTTTTCGACATCCAGCAAGGCGTGGCCATCGGTCTGTTCGTGCGGCGCAGCGGTGCAAGCCGCGACGCAAGCCGCCGCGCCCAGGTTTTCCATGCCGACCTGTACGGGCCGCGCGCCATCAAATATGCCGGCCTGGCGGCCAACGACGTGACCAACACGGCCTGGCGCAAACTCGCGCCGGCCAGCCCGAATTACTACTTTGTGCCTGAGAACGGCGCGCTGCGCGATGAATATCAGCAAGGCTGGAAAATTACCGATGCAATGCCGATCAATAGCGTAGGCATTGCGACGGCGCGCGATAAACTGACCATTCATTACACGGACAAGGAAGCATGGGCAGCGGTTAACGAGTTTTCCGTCTTATCTGAAGAAGCGGCACGCCAGCGTTATGACTTGGGGCCGGATGCAAGAGACTGGAAAGTAGCGCTGGCGCAAAAAGATTTGAGGGATACAGGACCGTCACGGGAAAATATTGTCCCTATCCTTTACCGGCCCTTTGATATACGCTCAACCTATTACACAGGGCGCTCCCGGGGTTTTCATTGTATGCCGCGCGCGGGCGTCATGAATCAGTTTTTTCATCATGAAAATATTGGACTTGTCACGACAAGAGCCACAGAAATTTTTCGTGGCTGGGAACATGTATGGGTTACCAATAAGCTCATTCAGCACCATGCTGTTTCCATTAAAGAAGTTAATTATTTGTTTCCCCTATGGCTCTACCCAAGCAACGATTCGATGGGGCACGGCGGGAAACAGTTCAACTTTTCAGCGTCTTTTCTGTCCGACCTGAAGACGCACATCGACGGACGCCCCACCAGCCCGGAAGACGTGCTGGCCTACATTTACGCCGTGCTGTGGACGCCTTCCTACCGCGCGCGCTACGCCGATTTTCTTAAGCGCGACTTTCCGCGCGTGCCGCTCACAGCTAACCTCGCGCTGTTTGACCAGATGATCCAGGCGGGCCATGAATTGATCGGGCTGCACGCGATGAAGGCCACCCTGCCGCGCATTACGGGGTTTCCGGTTGCGGGAACCGATCAAGTCAACCAGGTGCGGTTTGCGCCCCCGCCCGCTGACGGCAAAACGCAAACCGGGCGCGTCTGGATCAACGATGCGCAGTATTTCGACGGCGCGCCGCCCGCTGTGTGGGACATGCACGTGGGCGGCTACCGCGTCGCCGAAAAATGGCTCAAGGACCGCAAGGGGCGGCAACTGAGCTACGAAGATTTGACGCATTACCAGAACGTGATCGCCGCGCTGGCCCGCACGCTGGCGCTGCAAGCCGGGCTGGATCAAGCCATTGCCGCCGCTGGCGGCTGGCCGCTGAAATAAATCCGGGCGCGGCGCACATTAGACTGTTCCTATGAACTGGCTCGACGAAGTGCATTGGGACGCGCAAGGCTTGGCGCCGGCCATTGCGCAAGAACGCGGCAGCGGCG
Source organism: Burkholderiaceae bacterium (assembly GCA_031256305.1). Classification (GTDB taxonomy): domain Bacteria; phylum Pseudomonadota; class Gammaproteobacteria; order Burkholderiales; family Burkholderiaceae_C; genus Ottowia. The sequence goes on along the minus strand of JAIRQU010000271.1, from coordinate 128 downwards.
ACGTGCTGATGCTGGCCTGGATGAATCGCGCGGCGCTGCAAAAAACCACCGCCACGGGCCGCGCGGTGTATTGGTCGCGCTCGCGCGGCAAGCTGTGGGACAAGGGCGAGGCGTCGGGCCACGCGCAG
>JAIRQU010000217.1 GCA_031256305.1 Burkholderiaceae bacterium | reverse complement strand
CGGGTGATAGATACATAGCGGATTTGTGCTTGAAAAGGGGCGGCATCAAGGCGCGGCCGAGTCACCGTCGTCCGCGCCGGATGGCGGCTGGTCTTCGGGTTGCACGGCCTCGGCTGAAGCTGGCGCATCCGCGCGCCTGGGCGCTGCGCCGGGAGTGGCGGGGTGCCCTTGCTGGATGGCCTTGATGGCTTCGTCGCTGGGATAGCGGCCCGCAATCCAGTAGTCGAGCACGCGACGCACCAGCGGCGCGGCGGCGCCCGCGCCCCAGCCGGCGTTTTCAACGATGCAGGCGATGGCGATAGTGGGGTTGTCAGCGGGCGCGAAAGCAATGTAGAGCGAATGGTCGCGGTAACGTTCGGGAATGCGGGCGGCGTTGTAATGGCTTTTCTGGCCGATGGTGATGACTTGCGCCGTGCCGGTCTTGCCGCCCGACAGGTACGGCGCGCCGACAAACGCGGCGCGCGAGGTGCCCTGCTGCGTGACGCCGATCATGGCGTTGCGCACGACACTCAAATTGGCCTGGTGGTAACCCATGTTCCGTCCCGGCGGCTGTGACATGGGCGTCCATTTCTGGCTGACCGGGTCGAGCCGCTCGCGCACCAGATGCGGCACGTGGCGCACGCCGCCATCGACCAGCGTGGACAGGGCGCTGGCCATTTGCAGCATGGTAAAGCTGTTGTAGCCCTGCCCGATGCCCAGTGAAATGGTTTCGCCCGCGTACCATTTTTGCTGCGCCGGGCGCTTGAAGGTCTGATGCTTCCATTGGGTTGAAGGCAGCACGCCGCGCACTTCGCCGGGCAAGTCGATGCCGGTGAGCTGCCCAAGGCCCAGCGGCGCCATGAAATCGTGGATGGCGTTGACGCCCATATCGTTGGCCAGTTGGTAGAAGTACACGTCGCTGGACTTCATGATGGCGTGCGCCATGTCCAGCGCCCCCAGCGGGCCATCGGAAGAACGGAAGACGTGTCCGCCGAACGTCCACGAGCCGCGGTCAACGACGATCTGGGCGGGCGTGCGGTAGCGCCCTTCCAGCGCGGCCAGCGCCATAAAGGGCTTGTAGGTGGAACCGGGCGGATAGGCGCCGCGCAGGGCGCGATTAAGCAGCGGCTTGTCGGGCGAACCATTGAGCGCGTCCCAGTCGTCCTGGCCAATGCCGTCGACAAACAGGTTGGGGTCGAACGAGGGCTGGCTAACAAAGGCCAGCACCTCGCTGTTTCGGGGGTCGATGGCCACCAGCGCGCCGCGCCGGTTGCCGTAAAGCTGCTCGACCAGTTGCTGCAATTTGATGTCCAGGGTCAGCCGCAGCGAATCGCCGGGCGTGGCCGGATGATCGGTCAGTTCCCGCACCGCCTGCCCGCTGGCGGCGGTCTCCATGACCTGAAAGCCGGTGGCGCCGTGCAGCAGCGACTCGTAACTGCTTTCGATGCCCAGCTTGCCGATGTAGTCGGTGCCGCGGTAGTTGTCGGCATCGTCGCTGTCGTCGATGCGATCCTGCTCGGTCTGGTTGATGCGGCCAATGTAGCCCACCACGTGCGCCGTCGCCAGCCCAAGCGGGTAAGTGCGCATCAGCCGCGCCTTGATCTCCACGCCTGGAAAGCGGTAGGCCTGCGCCGCAAAGCGCGCCACCTCCGCGTCGGTGAGGCGCAAGCGCAGCGGCACCGAGTCAAAGTTGCGCGCATCGGCGCGCGCGCGCGCAAAGCGCTTGCGATCCAGCGGCGTGACATCCACCAGTTGCGCGATGGCGTCGATAACCTGGTCGAGCGGGCGGTCCAGCTTGGAAGGGGTGATTTCCAGCGTGTAGGTCTTGTAGTTGGTGGCCAGCACGACGCCGTTGCGGTCGAAAATTTCACCGCGATTGGGCACGATGGGCAGCACCGCGGTGCTGTTGTTTTCAGCCTGCTCTTCCAGATCATCATGCCGCGCCACCTGGAGCACGACCAAACGCGCCACCACCAGACCGAATGCCGCCAGCATCACCAGCGCCAATATCAGCAGGCGGCGGCGAAAGCGCACCACCTCGACCTTGACGTTGCGCAATTCGGTCATGAGCGGATCAGCAGGTGTGGGCGCTGGGCGGCAACGCCATGTTTACAAGGGCCGGGTCTCGTCCGGGTCGGGCGCGCGGCGCTGCGGCAGCAGCAGCAGCGCGGTGGCCACGGGCCAGAGCAGCGCCTCAATCACCGGGGCCAGCAGCAGCGGCCAGCCGGGAAACGCCGCGCCGCCGATCAGGCGCAGCGCGATGATGATGAGATGCGCGGCCAGGAACAGCGGGAACAACTGCACCGTCTGCCACGGCAGGGAAAACCACAGGATGCGGCGGTGGATCATGATGGCAAAGTAGATCAGCGTCGAATAGGCCAGCGCGTGCTGGCCCAACAGCGAGGCTTGCTGCACATCCAGACACAGCCCCCCAATGAACGCGGCGGTCAGCCCCACCCGGCGCGGCTGGTGGATGCTCCAGAACACCAGAACCACGGCCAGAAAATCGGGCATCCACAGCA
>JAIRQU010000178.1 GCA_031256305.1 Burkholderiaceae bacterium | reverse complement strand
CACTGCGTTCGGGCGCGGGGTGTTGCGCGATCAGCTCGGGCGGCAGGTCGAAATCGAAATCACGGGTATGGAAGGTGCGCATCGCAGCGGTCGGACAGATAGGCAAAATTGTCCCATGCCCGCGTTTGTTCCAGCAACCCGCAACACCGGTCAGGTCGCGCCAGAGCGCCTGTCCGCGCCGCAGAAGGCGTTGCGCCAGCTGGGGCTGACGCGCGACATCGACCTGGCGCTGCACCTGCCGCTGCGCTACGAGGACGAAACGCGCATCACGCGCCTGGCTAACGCGCGCCTGGGCGAGCCAGTGCAGTTCGAGGGCGCGGTCACGCATCAGGAGGTGGCCGTGCGCGGGCGGCGGCAATTGCTGGTGATGGTCGATGACGGCAGCGCCACATGCCTGCTGCGCTTCTTTCACTTTTACCCCGCGCAACTCAAGCAAATGGCCGTGGGCGCGCGGCTGCGCGTGCGCGGTGATTTGCGCGGCGGGCCGGGCGCTTTGACGATGATGCACCCGGTAGTTCATGCCGCGGGCGGCGAACTGTCCAGCGCGCTCACGCCGGTGTATCCCGCCGCCGCCGGGCTGCCGCAAGCCTATCTGCGCAAGGCGGTAGCGGCAGGACTGGCGCGCGCCGATCTGTCGGAAACCATCGCGCCCGAATGTCTGAATCTTATACCCGCGCTGCACGCGTGCAGCCTGAAAGAAGCGCTATCTTTTTTGCACCACCCCGCGCCGAGCCAATCGGCGTTGGCGCTTGAAGACCGCAACCACCCGGCCTGGCAGCGGCTCAAGGCCGAGGAACTGCTGGCGCAGCAGCTCTCGCAACTGGCGGCGCGGCGCGAACGTGCGCACCTGCAAGCGCCAGCGCTGGCGGCGCGGCCCGATGAATCGTCCGACAGCCTGCCTGCGCAGTTGCTGGCCGCGTTGCCATTCACGTTGACCGGCGCGCAGCGCCGCGCCGTGCGGGAGATCGAAACTGACCTGGCCGCGCCGCGCCCCATGCAGCGCCTGCTGCAAGGCGACGTGGGCGCGGGCAAGACGGTGGTGGCGGCGCTGGCGGCGGCGCTGGCCATCAACGCAGGTTGGCAGTGCGCGCTGATGGCACCCACCGAAATCCTGACCGGGCAGCACTTCAGCAAACTGGCCGGCTGGCTCGAACCTTTGCTTGCGCCCCTGGGCCAGCGCGTGGTCTGGCTCACCGGCAGCCAGAAAAAGAAAGAGCGCGCCGCTCAACTGACGGCCATCGAAAGCGGCCAGGCCGCGCTGGTTGTGGGCACGCACGCTGTCATCGGCGAGCAGGTGCGCTTTGCGCGGCTGGGGCTGGCCGTGATCGACGAGCAGCACCGCTTCGGCGTGCAGCAGCGGCTGGAACTGCGCCGCAAGCTCTCGGATCAAGGCGCGGCCCTAGCGCGCGAGCCGCACTTTCTGATGATGTCGGCCACGCCCATCCCGCGCACCCTGGCGATGAGCTACTACGCCGATCTGGACGTTTCCACCCTTGACGAACTGCCGCCGGGCCGCACCCCGGTCGTCACCAAACTGGTGCATGAGCGGCGGCGCGCCGAGGTCATCGCCCATCTGCGCGGCTGGACCGAAACCGGGCGGCAAATCTACTGGGTGTGCCCGCTGATCGACTCACCCGATGACGATCAGCCCGGCACGTCACCCCCCACGCCCTCAGCGCAGGAATTGCGCGCCGCCATCGAAACCCAGGCCGAGCTGGCCGCCGCGCTGCCGGGGCGTGAGGTGGGCCTGCTGCATTCGCGCCTGCCCCCGGCGGAAAAGAAAACCGTGATGGCGCGCTTTGCGGCGGCCGAATTGCCGGTGCTGGTCGCCACCACCGTCATCGAAGTTGGTGTGGACGTACCAAACGCCAGCGTGATGGTGATCGAGCACGCCGAGCGCTTTGGCTTGGCGCAACTGCACCAGTTGCGCGGACGGGTCGGGCGCGGCGCTACAGCCTCGGCTTGCGTGCTGCTCTACGGTTCGCCGGACGGCGCGCCGCTGGGCGCTGCCGCACGGCAACGCCTGCAAGCCATGCGCGAAACGCACGACGGCTTCGAGATCGCGCGGCGCGACCTGGCCATCCGCGGCCCCGGCGAATTTCTGGGCGCGCGTCAGTCTGGCGCGGCGCTGCTGCGCTTCGCCGACCTGACCGAGGGCGACCTTATCCTGGCCTGGGCACGCCGCGCCGCGCCCATCATGCTCGACCGTTACCCCGCCCTGGCGCACCGCCATGTCCAGCGCTGGCTGGGCGGCAGGGCCGATTACCTCAAAGCGTAACCGGCAAAACCGCAAACAGACGCTCAAAACTGACTTATTGCTTGCATGCACCTGTAAAAAGTCTCTTGATTTAGGGGTTTCCCTAAATCCAGACTTAGTAAAAACCCCAGGACTTATGGAAAACCCTAATTAGGAATCACCCTATGTCTTTTTGCGTTTTTTGGCTGTTTAATATGAGCTTCAGGCAATGCGAGGTACTTTACCCACTTGCTTCGATAGGCTGCCAGGGGCTACCCGGCCCCAGGCATCATCAACCCGGCTCATGTAGCCATTTAGTCAGAGGTACACATCATGGAAATTACAGTATCGCCTTTTCCCAACTTTTTTGTCCGTCCAGACCTTGAGGATGCCCCCGATGGGTTCGATCCCCCCGATGGGCTTGATGCGGCCAATGCCGCCGATGCGAACGGGGATGTTCGCGTCACCGGCAGCGCCGAGGCCGATAGCGCCAGTGCCAACAGCAACCGCAGCGCTGCAGACATCATCCGGAAGACTTCACGCGATTTTGAGTTGAGGATCGCGGCTGCAAAGGCAAAGGCCGCCGCTTCCACGCCACAGGCCGCCGCATCCGCTGCTTCAACCAACGCCGCCAACATGAGCGTGAGCGATGCGGGGTTGCAGATGATTGAAGGCTTTGAAACTCGGCACCTGACCGCCTACAGGGACGGTGCAGGCGTACCGACCATCGGTTACGGCCACACGGGTGACGTGGATGGCAAGCCAATCACTTCTGGCATGACGATTACTGCGGACTACGCCGACCAACTGTTGCCAGGGGACCTCGCTACCGCCGAAGCTACTGTGCGCAACAATGTCCATGTGCCCATCACCCAAGGACAATTCGACGCACTGACGGACTTTACCTTCAACCTGGGCGCTGGCAAATTGGAGGGTTCCACACTGCTGACCAAGCTCAATGCGAAGGATTACACGGGGGCGCAGGCCGAATTTGGGCGATGGGTGTATGGCACACAAAAAGACCGGCAAGGAAGTCGAGGTAAAACTGCCCGGTCTGATCACCCGCCGCGCGGCGGAAGCGGCCCTGTTTGGCAACACGGGGCCGCAAGCCGCAGCGCCCGGCGCGACCTCAAGTGTGGCCTCAAGCGCAGCTAAAGCGGCGGGGCAATGAACCGGCGTTCAACCCCGGTCACGGACCACATGCCGCAGGCCCTGATTGACGTGACCGCTGATGGCGCGCCGCCTTGCGACCTTGACGGAGACAGCCTGTTACCCATCTGCGCCTAAAGCTGGGCAGCCTCATAAACCCCGGCGATGTCTGCGCTATGCAGGTGACACTCTACGGGAAGGGGCCATCATCGGACCCGCAGAAATCACTGGCTTGGGGCTGGGGCACGTTTACCGATGAACGCTTCATCCCGGATAAAGGCCTATTTCTGCCGTGCCCTGCTGTGCGGAGGGCGGCGCAAGCCGCAGCATCAAGCGCGGCTAAAGCGGCGGGGCAATGAATCGGCATCCGATCCCGGCGCGCGCGCTGGCTGCCGCGCTAGCGCTGGCGGTGCTGTGGCCGATAAATAAGATTGGGAAGTGAAACTGAGCAGCAACGCGGGCCGCAGAGTACGCCCGGCTGGATAGCCTTTGCGGAATAATCGCAAATT
>JAIRQU010000058.1 GCA_031256305.1 Burkholderiaceae bacterium | reverse complement strand
AACACGGGGTTTTCTGCATAAAGTTGCCGCCCCATGCCCGGCCATTGCGCGCCGTTGCCCGAAAAGACCAAAGCGACGCGCGCTTGCGCCTCAATGGCCTGGCCTTGCGCGACGCAACCCGGCGCGTCCTGGCCTCGCGCCAGCGCGGCCAGCGCGTCCCGGCCTTCAGCTAAATCGGACGGCGCGATGATCGCGCGCTGTTCGAGCCATTGGCGGCGGCGCGCCGTCTGCGCGGCCAATGCCGCCCAGTCGCAGCCCGTGTCAAGCAGGCCCAGATAACGCTGGGCCAGCGCGGCCAATGCCGGGGTGGATTGAGCCGTGAACATCAGTGGCGGCAACTTGCTAGCCATCTGTTGTGTCACGGCAGCGCCATTGATTTGCGTTGCCGGGGCGGACGCGGGCGAGGGTGCCGCTTTCTCGATTTTTTTCTTGGGCGCGGGCGGCTCCATGAGCACCACGTGCGCGTTCGTTCCGCCAAAGCCGAACGAGTTCACGCCGATCGTGATGCCGTTTTCGCCGCGCGCCTGTAGCGGCGTGTAGCTGTCCGCGACTTTCAGGCGCAACCCCTTGAAGTCGATGTTCGGGTTGGGCGCTTCAAAATGCAATGTGCGTGGCGCGGCGCGGTGCCTGATGCACAGTACGGCCTTGAACAGACCGGCCATGCCCGATGCGGTTTCAAGGTGGCCGACGTTGGTTTTGACCGATCCGATCAACAACGGATCGCTTTCGTCGCGTCCCGCCGCAGCTACTTGGCCGATGGCGCGCGCCTCAATCGGGTCGCCCACGGCGGTGCCGGTGCCGTGCGCCTCGAAATACGAAAAGGTATGCGGGTCTATGCCCGACCGGGCGTAGACGTCGCGCATCAGCGCCGCTTGCGTGGCCGTGCCCGGCACGCTGATGCCCCCCGGCGTGTAGCCGTCGGAGTTCACGCCCGAACCGGCGATTACGGCGTGGATGACATCGCCATCGGCCAGCGCGCGCTCCAGCGGCTTGAGCAGCAGCAGCCCGGAGCCTTCGGCGCGCACGTAGCCGTCGCCGGAGGCATCGAACGCGCGGCAGCGCCCGCGCGGCGAGAGCATCGAAGCCTTGGCAAAGCCGATGAACGCGCCCGGGTGGGTCAACAGACTGATGCCGCCGGTCAGCGCAAAATCGATATTGCCGATTTGTAAATCCTGCACGGCTTGATGTAGCGCTACCAGCGACGACGAACAAGCCGTGCTGATCGTTATGCTGGGACCTTTCAGGTCGAACAGGTAAGACAGACGGTTGGAGATGGTCGATAGCGTGCCGCCGGTGGCCGAATAGGGATCGGTCGAGTTGGGGTCATCGGCTTGACGCACGCTATAGTCGGGCGTCTCTCCGCCGACATAAACGCCGCCGCGCGCCCCGCGCATTTGAACTGGACGCACCCCGGCATCCTCGAACGCTTCCCAGGCCAGTTCGAGCAGCAGGCGCTGCTGCGGGTCCATTTGCACCGCCTCCCGCGGCGAGATGCCGAAAAAGCCCGCGTCGAACCCCGCTACGTCATCCAGCACGCCTGCGGCAAACGTATAGCTTTTGCCGGGTTCACGCGGCGCCGGATGCAGGTAAAAGTCCGTCCCGAAGCGATCAGGCGGAATCTGTGTGACCGCGTCACGCTCATTGCGCAGCAAGGTCCAGAACTCCTCCAGATTGGTGACAGAACCAGGGAAGCGGCAGGCCATGCCGACTATGGCAATTTTCTTAGTGTCCATGATTGCGTTGTTTTGCGCTCGTGTAAATTTGATTAAAAAATTGTACACCAAACTTTATATTTACATTTAGTAACATTTGGTACATTTTGTTTCATTATGAAATATTTTATTACAAAATATAGAAATTTATTTATTATTTTTTATAAACAATAAATTACAACAATAGTTATTAAAAACCTCTTTTCTTTTCTACGCTGGATGTTACCGGCCCTGCATGTCTCGCAGCAGGAACAGGCGCAAGCTGGGCGGGTACGGGTACGTGCAGAAGATACGGTTGATCTTATGCTTGAAAAAGGCCGCAGCCATTCGATACGGACTTGATGGATGTTGCAGTTTTAGGGTGTCGATACAGCAAATTAGTCAGTTGTTTGTATAACATGTGGATGTTTGCCATATGGATTTCTGGCAATGGATGAGCTTTGTCCATGTACCATCTGTGCCAGGAGCATGGCGTTCTGGCGCTGGGCCTGACCGTTCGGCCCCGATGCGCTCCGTGGAGCGTTCAGCTATCGTGAAGACAAAGCGCGACGCCGCGCAGCCGCGATGGCGACTGGCGCAAAAAGCGAAACCACGCAGGCGAAGAATCAGCCCGGTCGCATTCGATGTTTCTATTGACGTGTGTATTCCGCTGATCGCGGGCAGCGATTCCACGCCATCGTTGGAGCGCCCCCCAGGAACTAGACAACGCACGTGGCAAAAACCAAGTCGCTACCATGCTGCCAGCGCCAGTTGCGTATCGACCCGATGCAAGCGCGGCGTTTGTGCAACAGGTCAAGCCGAGGTTGGCCGGCAGGCAGTACTTCTCTTGCGCGGCGCGGCAAGCCAGAGCGCCTGAGCAAATTTTCGGGCAGGTCTGAATCCTGAACTGCGACAAATGCCGCCGGCAACTTGCCCTTGATGACATGGAGATCCTCTTGGTGAGGGCACAGCCAGCGTATCGGTTCCGTTTCGCCCCCTGGTCCAGCTCCAGAGGGGGGCACTTCAACAGGGGCACTATAATTACATCTTTAAGCGCCGGTGTAGCTCAGTCGGTAGAGCAACGCACTCGTAACGCGTAGGTCGCCAGTTCGATTCCGGCCGCCGGCACCAAATACCCATTTCATACCGTTCCATAACGTGTCACAAACCCGCGTGCTGCAAGGCATTGCGGGTTTTTTATTGCTTCAAGCCGTGTCATGAGCTACCATGCCATATCCCTATAAAAGGGATAGTTTTAGGGGAAGCTGGGGCGCTAGTGCCACTGGATACCCCTAACAGGGGCGATGATGGCGTTGACGGACACTTTTGTTAAGCAAACCAAGCAGCTGGGCAAGCATTTCGATGGTGGCGGGATGTACCTGCACGTGATGGCGGCGGGCAAGTATTGGCGCTTGAAATACTATCTTGCGGGCAAGGAAAGGCTCCTATCGCTGGGTGTGTACCCGGCCATAAAACTTGCCCAGGCCCGCAAAGCGCGCGATACGGCCCGCGAACTACTGGCGCAAGGCATAGACCCCAGCGTAGCCAAGCGCCAAGCCAGGATAGAGCAAGGCATTGCGGCGGCCAATTTGTTTGAGGCTGTGGCGCTGGAGTATCACGCCAAGATGCGTGAAGGCTGGGGCGCCACCCATGCGGCCCGCTGGATAAGGCACATGGAAAAGGACATATGGCCCTATATTGGCCGTATGCCGATCCGAAACGTTACCGTGCCCATAATGTTAGACACCTTGCAGCGCGCGGCGCGGCGCGGGGTAGGAGATACGGTGCACAGGCTGCGGTTTGAGGCCGGGTGACGGGAAGTGAGATATTTCCAAGGCGGCAAGTGATGAGATATTTTGGGATATACGGGGACGTACCGTGACGGGATTGAGGTGGATTGTGCAAAGGCTTTACCGCTATGGCAAAAACGGCTGGTGCAAAATTCTGGCCGTTTCCGGGGATGCCT
>JAIRQU010000177.1 GCA_031256305.1 Burkholderiaceae bacterium | reverse complement strand
GCGAAGGCGGCGGCAGGCGCGCACGCACGGAGCGTAGCGACTGCGCATGATCCGACCGTGGCGATCCGATGCGCCCGGAATGCCATAACGCGCCCCGTTCGGAACGCGGCAGCGACCGGGGCGAAAGCCGCCGTGACGCGTTGCCCGCGCAGAATGCCAGCGTCGCGCCCGAAGGTGCGCTGACCACGGAAACCGCTGGACAGCAAAACAGGAGCGAACGCGGCAGCCGGCGCGGACGCGCGGAACGCGGTGATTTCATACGCTCCGAGCATGGCGATATTCCCCGCGCCGAACACCATGACGTTCCCCGCTTTAACCCCAGCGGCGAACGCGCTGAACCAGCCAACCCCGTCAGCCTGGACGCCGCTCCCGCCTTTCAAACCGCCGAAACCGCGGTGGCGGATTTCGATCCGGCAACCGACCAACGCCCGCAGCGCCGCGAGCGCCACACGCGCGACCTCTATGGCCGCGACCACCGGCGCGGCCGCACCGAGGGCGGCGAGGCATCCGGCGAGAGCGCGCCATACGCCGAGCCGTCCGCGCCTGCGCCGCAACCGGCGCAAAACCGCGCCGATGCCGCCGATGACGGGCAAACCCCGCACTCCTACTTTACCCGCCGCGCAGTTGCCGACCCAGCCGCTACAGCCGCCATGCAGACCCCGGCTGAACCGGCATCCGTGTCCGTTGTAGAGGCGGCCGCCGCGCCAACGCCCGCCGCGCCCGCGCAGCCGCTCCGCGCCCAGCCTTATGCGCTCCCCGAAGCCGACTTGACAAACCTGGCGCAAACAGCAGGACTGGAATGGGTCGGTTCCGACCCCGGCAAGGTCGCCGCCGCGCAAGCGGCCATCGCCGCCGAACCACACCCGGCGCCTGCGCCGCGCGAGCGTCCGCCCGCCGTGGCGCAGCCTGATGAACCGCTGGTGCTGGTCGAAACGCAGCAAGACCTGCGCGCCGCGACGCTGCCTTTTGAGCCGCCCAAGCCGCCGCAATCCGGAAACGATAGTTGACGCCGTTTATCCTTCAATCCCTCATCGCAAGCATGACCCGCCCAAACTGCGGCAACCGCCCTGGCCTGCAAGGCCGCAAGGCGTTGCCGCGCCTGGGCGGGGGCGCGGCTGACCGGGAGTTTTTGCCGTGACACGTTCGACTGTTCTGATTGTCACCCCCGATCAAACCCGCAGCATCGAGATCAACGTCTGGTGGCTGCGCTGGCTGCGCCCGGTATTGATCGTGCTCGCCATATCTACCGTAGCGCTGGGCGTTGCTTTGGGAATCGTTACCGCGCGTTACCTGAGCGAGCACCGGCACAATACCCGGCAACTGAGCCAATTGCGCCAGGAAGTCGCCAACTTGCGTAATTTCACCTCCACCGAAATCAACGCCAAGCTGGCGGCGCTGGGCCAATCCGAGCAGATGGTGGACAACGTGGCCCGATACCTGAAGGCGCGCGGCGTCAATGTCACGCCAATCTCCATCGAACCGCCCAAAGGCATGCCCAACCCGGCCGCCGGGGGCGTACTGGCGCGCATCGGCAAACCCACGCCCTACACCGGCAGCTTTGCCCATGACACTGAAAATCTGTTGCAAGCGCTGCAAGACACGCCGCTGGGCGTGCCGCATCACGGCCCCTTGAGTTCGCGCTTTGGCATGCGCCCCAATCCATTTACCGGCCACGGCAGCGAATTCCACGGCGGGCTGGATTTCAAGGGCGACGCAGGTGATTCCGTGCATTGCACCGCCAACGGCAAGGTTATTGTCGCCGGGCGTGAGGGCGGCTATGGCAACGTGGTCGAGGTAGAGCACCAGCATGGTTATGCTACGGTCTATGCCCACCTCTCGCGCATTAACGTCAAACCCGGCCAACAGGTGCGCGCCGGTGATGTGCTCGGCGCCATTGGTTCCACCGGACGCTCCACCGGTCCGCACTTGCACTACGAGGTGCAACACGACGGCAAGCGGCTGGATCCGGAAAAATTTCTGAGTCTCTCCGCTCCAGCGCCCGCGCTGGATTGAAAATTTTTTCACCTTTCCCCATCACTACCACCATGTTCAACAACAAGAACAGACTTAACTCAATGCCGTCCAGCCGGCAAATCGACACCTTGATCGCGCAGCACTGCACGCTCGAAGGCGATCTGAACAGCGAAAATTCCGTCAAGATCGATGGCGTCATCCACGGCACGCTGCGTTGCCAGGGCAGCGCCATCATCGGCGAGACCGGACTGGTCAAGGGCGACGTGCACAGCGTCGATCTGCTGGTCATCGGCAAGCTCGAAGGTAACGTGTTCGCCGAAAATCTGCATCTGCACGCCACCGCCAACATCATTGGCGAGATCAATGCCCGCACCCTGCAAGTGGACACCGGCGCCCACTACAGCGGCACCGTGACCATGCGGGATGAAGCCGCCGGCACGGTATCCGCCGCGATTCTCCCCGCCGTCAGTCCCAAGCCCGTCGCCTTGCCCGCGGCAATCGCGGCAGACCCCAAGAAAACCTGATTCAAGCCGCATCGCGGACTGGAACGGCGCGCCCAGCCCCGCCGTCACTTCCCGCCCGCCAAGGCAGAAAACGGGCGCACCGCAAGCACGAACGCCCCAGACGAGGCATGATGCCGTTCATGGGAACGAACCCTGTCCGTGTCAGCCAAGACAAATGGGGACGCGGGCTGTTCGTTCCTATACTGTGAACCCATCCGCCATTTTCTTTCGTCAACCCCAACAGGAGTACT